>NZ_JBFAPC010000041.1:0-37509 GCF_040675535.1 Patulibacter sp. NPDC049589
GCAGCGACGCGTCCAACGGCGTGACCTGCACCCAGTCCTACTCGTGGACGGGCCGCCTGACCTTCATCAAGACCGCGCCACCGGTGCGGGACGCCCGGCGGCATGATCAGCGCACCGACGTGTAGTCGGTCTTGAGGCGGTCCATGACGACGTCCGCCGCGACGGCGGCCCCGTCCTCGTTCAGGTGGATGCCGTCGGGTTTGCGCACCAGCGTGTCCTTGCCGTTCACCGGCATCGACGCGCGGTACTTGCCGCCCGGCGTGAAGAAGCCCATGTCGACGACGCGGACCTGGGCGCGGTATGGCTGGGCCGCCGCGATGATCGTCGCGTTGACGGCGCGCGCGATCTTCTGGCGCTCCGCGTCGCGTGGCATCGGCAGCGTCAGCCAGTAGACGCGGTTGTTCCGGCCCTGGCGGTACGTCGCCATCATCTTCCGCACGCGGGTCGCGTAGAGCGACGCCCACAGCGGACCGCAGCACGCGGCGCTCTTGCCCTTGCCCTTGGGCAGCGGGAAGCCCTCGTTGGCGCCGAGGAAGAAGACGATCGCGTCCGGCTTGTCCTTCTTCACCTGCTGCTGGGACAGCTGGCCCCAGTCGAGCAGGTCGGTGTTGGAGATGCCGGTGCCCAGGTGCGGGTCGCGGATCGTCTTGACGCCCTTGGACGCCAGGCGCTGCGCGAGCTCGACGTCCAGCGGCTGCGAGAGCGAGTCGCCGGTGACGAGCACCGTGCTGAGCTTCGGGATCGGCGTCGTCTTCTCGCCGAGCATCGACGGGTCGAAAGCGTCCGGCGTGAGCGGCGCGACGGCGGACGAGTCCGCGCCGGCCGTGGCGGGGTCGTCGAAGCCGCCGCCACCGCTGAGCGACTGGTCCGGCGACAGCGACGCCGTGAGCTTTCCGACGTCGTCGTCGACGCCGAAGAGGTCCGCGATCCAGCCGGCCGGGTGGCCGACGGCGAGGACGACGTCGCGCTGGACGCCCGGCTTCAGCGTGTCGCCCACCCGCGTCACCGAGTTGCCCTTGAGGATCGCGAGCAGGATCACCGTGACGAAGATGACGACGATGGCGTCGCGCGCCCGCAGCGGCCGAGCGGTCGGCCGATCGAGGATCGAGGGGTTGTTCTTCTTGTCGGACATGCGTTCCTCGTCAGAAGGCGAAGTAGATGAACGGCGCGACGCCCTGGCTGGAGATCGTCGCCGTGACGACGATGATCGACACCGTCAGGGCCGTCGCGAGCGCGACGGGGTTGATGCTCTCGAAGCGGACCCGGAGCGCATCCATCGGACGCAGGGGCAGCAGCTGCAGGCCGATCGCCAGGACGATCACGACCACGACAGGCGTGCTCCACATGGTCGCCGGGCCCCAGTCACCGAGGCGCGACAGGAAGTCCCAGGCCTGTGAGAGCTCCGGCGCCCGGAACGGGATCCACGCGAGCACCACGATGTTGAAGACGAGGAACCACTTCAGCCACTCCGGTGGCGAGAGCTTCGTTCTCTCCCGGAACTGGTTCTCGATCACCTGCACCGCCCCGTGGATGAAGCCCCAGAGGACGAAGCCCCACGCGGCGCCGTGCCACAGGCCGCCGAGCAGCATCGTGATCATCAGGTTGCGTGCGGTCTTGAACTTCCCGCCGCGGCTGCCGCCCAGCGGGATGTAGACGAAGTCGCGCAGGTACCGCGACAGCGTCATGTGCCAGCGGCGCCAGAACTCCTGGAACGAGCGAGCACGGTACGGCCGGTCGAAGTTCTGCGGGAACTCGAAGCCCATCAGCAGGGCCAGGCCGATCGCGATGTCGGTGTAGCCGGAGAAGTCGCAGAAGATCTGGACCGCGTAGGCGTACGCCGCGAGGATCACGTCCGGCGCCGAGAACTGCTGCGGGACGCCGAAGACGGGATCGACGATCTCGCGCGCGAGGTAGTCGGCGACCGCCACCTTCTTGACGAGCCCCATGACGATCAGGAAGACCGCCGGCCCGACGGCCACCATCCGCGGGTTCCGCGGCTTGGAGAGCTGCGGGATGAACTCGCGGGCGCGGACGATGGGTCCGGCCACGAGGTGCGGGAAGAAGCTCAGGTACAGGCCGAAGTCGACGACCTTCGCCGGCTCGATGATCCGCCGGTGCACGTCGACCGTGTACGAGATCGCCTGGAAGACGATGAAGCTGATGCCGACCGGCAGCGCGATCGCCGCCAGCGGGATCGGCATGCCGAGGCCTGCCGAGTCCAGCAGCGAGTTGATGTCGGTCGCGAAGAACCCGTAGTACTTGAAGACGCCGAGGGTCCCCAGGTCCAGGGCGACGGCGGCGGCGACCAGTCGCCGCCGCACCTTCTCGTCCTCCGTCCGATGGATGAGCTTCGCAGCGCCCTGGTTCCCCAGCGTCATGGCGCCCAGCAGGACGCAGAACATCGGGTTCGCGGCGCTGTAGAAGACGTACGACGCCGCGAGGATGAAGGGCTTCCAGGCCCACTGCCTGCTCATCAGCGCCCAGGAGAGCGCCAGCACGATCGGGAAGAAGATCGCGAACTGCATCGTGGGGAAGACCATCAGGCGTCCCTCGTCACCAGGTCTTCTTGAGCGCGCGCACCGCGCGCAGGAGGTACGGCCCCAGCGACTCCGAGTAGGCCGGGGTCATGTGGCCCTCGGTGTCCCGGTAGACCATCGTGCCGCCGATGACCGGGGGGCACGAGACGTCGTCGCAGAACCACGAGGTCATGTCGATGCCCTGGTACCGCTTCTTGTGCAGCGCCGCGACGGCGGCGAGGCCGACGTCGGGCACGGTCAGGCCGTCGGCCCGCGGGGTGGCGCACGCGGGCCCGGGGAAGACCCCGGGGCTGCCGATCGCCTTCGTGATGCACGTGAAGGTGTCGCTGCGCGGCACCGGGACGTCCGAGATCACCACGACGTGCTTGATGTTCTTCGGCAGGTCCTTGGCCCAGGACTTCTCGAACGCCGCGGTGCGGACCGCCTCCGGGGTCAGACCCTCCGGGACGTCCAGCGGCGTGGTGTTCAACTGCGACACGAAGACCGTCGAGATCTCCTTGTGCCGCTTGAGGAACGCCTTCGTCTTGGCGTACCACGGGATGCACGTCTCCTTCAGGCCCGCCGGCAGCAGCACGACGGCGTCGGAGTACGAGCAGCCCGGGCCCGTCAGCGAGTACCCGGTCCAGTGGTAGTGCTTGGCCACCGTCCCGAGCGCGCCACGCCAGTGCCAGGCGTGACTGTCACCGAGCAGGGCGATGTTGCCCTTGGCCTTCTTGCCGACCGTGCCGAAGAAGCAGAACTGCAGCTCCTGCTCGATGCGGTAGTTGCACGCGGACTCCGTCTTCTTGTTGATGTTCTTCACGCTGGGCGTCACCGAGCGCGACTGGTTCACGCACGGATGGGCCGTATCGCGTGCCGCCGCCCCGGCGCAGGTCGATGCCGCTGACGCCGTGCCGGCGCCGCCGATCGCGAAGAGCGTCGCGAGACCGGCGACGCAGAGGAGGAGGAGGAGCCGCGTGCGCACCGGGCTACTTGTTCTGCTGGTAGGTGCCGGTGACGGACTTCGAGCCCGAGCGGCAGGTGTACTTGGCGTAGAACAGCGTCGTGGTCTTCGACGTGACCTTCGCGCTGCACTTGAAGCCGGAGACCTTCTTCGAGCACTTGTAGCCGGTCTTCGAGCGGCACTTGTGGTACCCGCGGGTGATCGAGACGGCCTTGCCGCAGGACACGCCGGTGGCCTTCAGCGACAGGCCGTAGGTCGGGCGGCCGTTGCCGGGCTGCTGGTCCTTGGACGACAGCTGACACGTCGTGGCGGCCGAGGCCTTCTCGACGGCGGTGGTGCCGGCGAGGCCGGCGGCCGCGGCCAGGACGACGGCGGCGGTCAGCGCGCCGCTGCGGCGGACGGCCTTGGGGTGGTTCGTGAGGAGAAGACGGGAGGTGGGCATCGGGGTTCCTTGGTGTGTGTGGGGGGGGTGTGGACAGTGGTGGCGCGAAGGGGAGGGACGGCCCGGGCACGGCCCCGGGGTGGGACGGTGTCGCGGGACGGAGGGTCAGACGGTGGCGAGCGCCTCGCTCCGGGCCGCGACGACGCTCGGCCGGGAGATCGGCGGCACGTGGTCGGCCAGGACCTCCTGGATCGCGCCGTGGCGGTCGATCAGGAGGGTCGCCCGCTCCGAGAACACGCCGCCGTCGGCGTCGTGCCAGAGCGGGATTCCCGCGGCCTCCGTGAACCGGCCGCCCGGGTCGCTGAGCATCGGGAACGGCAGCTCCTCGCGCTCCCGGAAGGCCTTCTGGGCCTCCGGGTCCCGGGTGCTGATCCCGACGACCTGCACGCCGAGGGCGTCGAACAGGAACGCGCCCTCGCGGTAGGCGCGGGCCTCGGCCACGCAGCCCGGCGAGTGATCGCGCTCGATGTCGCCCGGGTGGATGAACGCCACCAGCGGACGACCGCCCGACAGCCGGACCAGGTCGACGGGGATGCCTTCCTCGTTGAGCAGCTCCGGCATCCCGGCGACCTCCGTCCCGCGGCGGACGTGAAGCTCGCCGGAGCGCCAGACCTCGCGGGGCGGACGTGGCCTGTGGATCTGCAGCAGGCGCCGCAGGTTGCCGCCCGGCACCTCGATGAACCGGTAGCTGAGCCACGCCACCACCAAGCCGATCGCGACGAGCGAGGCGGTCGAGAACGGCCAGATGTTCGGATCCGTGAAGTTCAGGATGTGATGCTTCTTCAGGAAGAGCATCAGCGGCTCGTGCCAGATGTACAGCGAGTACGACACGACACCCGTGAACTGCACCGGGGCGCTGCGCAGTGCGCGCATGATCCGCCAGTCGTGCTTCCCGAAGACCATCGCCGCCATCAGCGCCGTGGTCGAGATGCCGACCCAGGTGAAGAAGAACAGGGCGATGAACGGCGGGTCCTCCGGGCGGTCGCCGCGCTGGGTGATGATGTAGATGAACGGCAGCAGCGCGAACAACGCGAGGCCGGTCGACAGGTACGCCTTCTTGGGGCGCCACTTGCCGGCCACCGCGACGACGACCGCCAGCAGCATGCCCATCCCGAACGCGTCGCCGCGGGCCAGGGCCGAGTAGTAGACGGTGAAGCGGTGCGGGGGCGGCTGGTTGTCGAGCGAGATGCCCGCGATGTAGTAGGCCCAGTACTTGTAGAAGATCGATCCGGCGATCAGCGCGATCGGCCCGATGGTGCAGATCGCGATCCGCCAGTTGCGCGACGGCACGTGCCGGAAGAGCTTCGTCAGGACGAAGATCAGGATCCCCGTGATGACGTAGTAGTGCATCTCCACGGCGAGCGACCAGGCCGGCCCGATCGTGTAGTAGATCTGGGTGTTGTGGTAGATCTGCGTGAAGGTCAGATGCCGCAACAGGTCGGCGATCTGCCCGTCCCCGCCGTAGTACCGCGAGTTCCAGACGACGAAGATCGCGACGTAGTACAGCGGGATGATGCGGAACGCCCGGCGCACCGCGAACTCGCGGACGCCGATGTGCTTCGTCCCGTTGATCAGGGCCCGGACGAACGGGAAGAAGATCAGGAACCCGGACAGCGCGAAGAAGACGCCCAGCCCGAAGTCCAGGCTGATGATGGCGTTCCGCAGGATGTGCGTGTCGCCGTAGGCGTACCCGTCGATCGTGCGGGACGTCTGGTACGCGTGGAGGATGACGATCGAGACCGCCGCCGCCCCGCGCAGGGCATCGAGCTCCTCGAACCGCGCGGACGGCTTCGAGCTGGGCTCGTTCTTCTTCCCGCCCGCGCTCACGAGCCCGCCGGCGTGTTCCGTGCGCGGGCGCCGTTCTCGTCGGCGGCGACCAGCCGCTGCCACTCCTCGAGCTGCGCCTTCGCGCCGGCCTCGTCGAACGGCTGCGCCGGGGTCGGCGGCTGCAGGTCGTCGAGGCGGCGGCGCACGCTGCGGATCCGGAGGAACAGCAGCAGGAGGATGGCGGCGGTGAGCACCGCGGCCGGGACCTTCCAGGCCAGCGGCTCCTTCTTGAACGCCTGCTCGGGCTCGGCGCCCTTCAGCGTGGTCGGCTTGCCGTCGGCCGCGATGACGGCGGCCTGGCCCTTGACCTTGTTCGTGTAGTACGCGCTGCCGAGCGGGCGCAGGGCCCGCACGCCGTTGGCCAGGAGGATCTGCCGGCCGTCCTGCGACCAGGTCTCCAGCAGCGCCTCGCGCGCCGGCACCGGAGCGCCGGAGGGCAGGGCGACCGGCGGCGTGGTGCCGCGGGCCAGCACGACGACGTCACCGTCGGGCAGCGTCCGCGGGGCGATCGCGAACTTCGGCGCGAGGGGCTTGTCGGTGAACCGGGAGGCCTCCGCGATCGTCGTGATCGCCCAGCTGAGCTCGCTCGGCGTCGGGTCGCTGCCCAGGACGACGGTCGTGCCGGTCATCGCGTCGGTCGTGGTGAAGGGCCACGGCCAGAGGTCCAGCAGCGACCGGCGCGGGCGCGGGCGGCTCTTGAACGTCACGACGCTCGACGGCAGGATCTGGACGGCCGGCGGCAGCGCGTCGCCGGAGTTGCCGACGGGCTGGCCCGGGGGCAGGTCGCCCTCGATGGTCATGAAGTTGTCGCCGGCCGGGAGCGTGAGCACGCCGAGGGCGAACTTCGCGTCCGGGGCGTCGACGGTGTCCTGGAAGACGTCGACCTTGAAGCGGGACTGGCCCGTGCCCTGGCTCGGCAGGTTGCGGGTCAGCAGCTGCTGGCCGTTGAGGCCGACGCTGACGCGCCCGCCCGCCGGGGCCGAGAAGCCCACGCCGAGGTCGATCGAGATCTTGCGGTCGACCAGCTCGCGGTCCTCCGGGAGGCGGAAGCCGACGTTGAACTTCATCCGGCCGGTGCCCTCGCCCGAGGCGGGCGTGATCGTGGCGCGGGTGGTCGAGTCCTTCGAGGCGGTGTCGGGCAGGCCGCCGGAGACCGGCGACTCGGAGCCGGCCTGGAAGCCACGGCGCTCGCGGGCGATCGACCAGGCGGCGCGGACGACGCCGTCGCCGCTGCCGCCGACGGTGGCGATCAGCCGGCCGTCGGGGCGCCGCCGGACGGCGATGCGGGGACGGCCGGTCGGGTCGACGACGACGACCTGGCCGGGCAGGCCGTCCAGCTCGGACGGCGTCGCGGCGCTGACGATCTCGATCGGCACGCTGGTGGAGCCCGAGGCGCGGGCGACGGCCGCGGCCATCACCGACGCGGCACGCACCGTGTCGGCCGACGGGGAGTCCGGCAGTGCCAGGAAGAGCCGGGTGGACGTCTTGCCGGTGACGTCGACGAGGCTGCCCGGAAGGTCGGCCAGGAGCGGCGCCGTGGAGTTGCGCGTGCCGGCGATGCGCAGGGTGCTCCGGGCGCGGTCGATCGTCAGGATCGCGCCGGTCGCCGGGTCGGTGTTGCAGCAGGTGGCGTCGATGCGCGTGTGGAACTGGCCGCGGAGCTCGATGGCGACGCGGTGGTCCGCGGGGACGTCGGACGCCGGGATGCGCACGTCGACGCTGCCGGGTCCGGCCTTGACCGGGACGGCGGTGCGCAGCACGCCGTTGACGCGGACCTGGAGCGTCGAGTTCGGCTTCAGCTCCGGCGAGCCCTGCCAGTGCAGGCGGAAGGTGCCGCCGAGGCGCTTCCAGTCAGCCGGGATCGGGACGCTGATCCCGGTCACCGGAGCGCGGCCGGTCATCGCGGTGCTGCTCGCGAACGGCGCGACCTTCAGGGTCGTGATCTCGGTCGGAGGGGTGCTGGTCTGCGCCTGGGCGCTCGACGGCTTCAGGGCACCGAAGGCCGCGACGCCGGCCACCAGGGCGACGACGGCGGTGCCGGTGATGCGGGCGGGAGCCGACGACGGGGCCGTGGCGGTGGGCCCGACCTTCGGGGTGGGGCCGGTGGCGCGCTTGGTGACGATCCAGCCGCGCTGGCCGAGCAGCTCACGGACGGTGGCGACCATGGCCACGGTGTTCTTCGCCGTGGTGTAGAAGAGCGAGCCGAACGCGTAGGCGTAGAACCATGGACGGAGCTCGCGGCGTTGACTCTCGAGCGCGACCTTGTAGGTCATGATCGCTGCGAGGGGTCCGGCGATGAGCGTGAGCACGGTGGTGAGCACCAGGTAGGGGTCGTAGAACCAGGAGAACGAGCGGCCCACGAGGACGGTGGCGAGCAGCAAGGCGAAGATCTGCAGGGAGAGGACGGGGAAGAGCTCGCGCCAGCCCAGGAGGTAGGACCAGTAGATCTTCAGACGCGAGGTCAGGACCGGGGAGCGGACGATGGCCGCCTGGTGACGGAGCGTCACCTGGAACCAGCCCTGGGCCCAGCGCATGCGCTGGCCCCACCAGGCGCGCGGGGTGGGCGGCGCCAGCTCGGTCGAGATGACGGAGCGGTCGTGGATCGTGCGGTGGCCGGCGAGCAGGGCGCGGACGCTGGAGTCGATGTCCTCCGTCAGCATCTGGTCGTCCATGCCGATCTGCCGCAGGACGCTGGTGCGCCACCAGCCGTTCGTGCCGCAGAACATCGCGGTGTCGAAGGCCAGCGAGCGGCCGGCGTGCGAGACGGCGTAGATCTGCTCGAACTCGACGGCGATGATGCGCGACAGCCAGTTGGTGTCGTGCTCGCGGATGACGCAGCGGCCCTGGACGATGTCGTAGCCGGACTGGAACCAGCGCAGGGCGCGGACCGCGGCCTCGCGGTCGGGCCGGTGGTCGGCGTCCAGCAGGAGCGTGACGTCGCCCGTGATGAAGCCCATCGCGGCGTTGACGTTCTCGGACTTCGACGTCGACGACGGGACGCGCAGCGCCATGAAGCCGACGTTGAGCTCGGCCAGGCTGGCGAGGACCTCCTCGACGTCCGGGATGCTGTCCGGCGTGTTGTAGGCCAGGATGATCTGGAGCTTGCCCGGCGCGACCTTCATCTCCGTCGCGAGGTGGACGATGGTGTCGGCGACGAGCTCGCGCTCGTTCGGCAGGTAGGCGCTGACGATCGCCGTGACCGACGGCAGCTCCTCGAGCTGCGCCGGGTCGTCGACGTCCGGGACCCGCGGCTCGTCGCGGGTCCCGAGGGCAGCGCGGGCCTCGAGCAGCGTCATCATCGCGGTGAGCGCGTAGGCGGTCGCGACGACGTACTGCAATAGAGGCAGCGTCCCGGGTAGCGCGCTGTCGATGACCGCGTAGGCGAACGCCGGCACGACGATCGCCATGACGATCGTCACGATGGCGAGGAACCAGCCGCTGACGGCTATTCGGCGCAGGGGCCCTGGCCGGCGCGTCTTCTGCGCGCGGAGCAGGCCGGGACGGGCCGGCATTACGAGGCCAGTGCGAGGGGACGCCGGGCGAGGGCGGCCGAGACCTTGCGCGGGAGCAGGTCCAGCTCGGTCTGACGCGTGATCACGAAGTCGGCGCCGGCGTCGTAGAGCTTCGCGACGGTCGTCGAGTCGTGCGACGGGCAGATGACCATGCAGGTCATCAGGGCGCTGACCGGCCGGGCGCGGGCCCAGCGGACCAGCGCGGCGGCGGAGCCGTCGCTCAGCGGCGCGTTGACGAGCAGCACGTCGGCCGGGTCCTGGATCAGCGAGATGACGGCGTCGCGGCCGGTCGGCTGCGCGATGACGGTGTAGCCGTCGCCCTCGAGCGTGCGGCGGATCATCTTGCCCTGGGCGGCGTCGCCACCGGCGAGGACTACACGACCCTTGCTGGACGCGCGGCCGGGGCCGGCCGCCGCCGCGTTCGTCGAGGAGCGCCAAGTCGTCAGCGGGATCGCGCCGCTGCCGTCGGAGGCCGCCGAGAGGGCGTTCCGCGGGGCCGTGGAGTATCCTGTACGACCAGTTCCATAGGCGACTGCCGGGGTGAGGCGGGCGGTTGAACGGAACGGACTCATCATCGGGTTCTCCTGCGGATTCGGGGACGTGGGCCCCGCCGGCAGGGAGCCGACGACGCCTGGTTCTCCGTCGTCCACTCGGAGAGCGGAGGACGAACGACCCTCATCGTGACCGGCGGGCCGTCGCAGGTCCTCGTCCCGGGACACGAAGTTCCGCCGCCGATGCGGTGACGACCGACGGGGCGTGAGAACCCGCCGTGCCGGTACGCGGGCGGCTCGAGAGCGCGCACGCGCAGGGACGAGGGGACTTTTGGACAGGTGTACGGGCTCGTACGCTGTTACCCCCGTGTAACGGTCATCAGAACGCCCGGAAACGGCCGTTATGACGGCTGCTACCTTCAGTTCTGCGTGAAGCGACTACCTTCATCGCCGCACACCGCGGCGCGCAGCGACTCTCCGGGCGTCCCGAGCCCGGCGGTCGTCGCGGTGGTCGACCGGGTCGATCGCGAGGAGGTCGTCGAGGCCGTCCTCTCCGCTCTGCAGGCGCGGGTACCGGCCTACGCGGCGCTGATCGCCGACGACCTCGACGCTCCGCTGCGCCAGACCGTCCGGGTCGGCTGCGACATCGAGTTCACCGCGCTCGCCGAGAGCCGGGCCGTCAGCGAGCGGGGACGGCAGGCCCTGGCCGACGCCTGTCGCAACCTCGCCTTCTGGGGCACCGCCCCCGAGGACCTGCTCACGGGCTTCGACGTCGCGGGCCCCTTGATGTGGGAGCGCCTCGTGCGCGCCGCCCAGCCGGACGAGTTGCCCAGCCTGCTGAGCGCCGGCCGCCATCTCTTCTCGATGACCGAGGCCGTGCAGGCCATCCACGCGTCGCTCCGTGGCGACGACCTGGACGGTCTGCCCGAGGAGGAGTCGCTCAGTCGGCACCTCATGCGCTTCATCCCCGCGGGCCTGACGGACGCGGACGCCCGTGAGGCCGAGCTGCGCCTGCAGCTCACCCCCGCGCTCCTGCGGCGGCCGTTCGTGCTCGTGCAGGACCCGGCCGACGTCTTCGAGCGCGGCCGTCTCGCCCGCCGTCTGCGGTCCGAGGGCGTCCTCGCCGCGACCCGCCCGGACCGCATCGTCGGCCTGGCGCCCGACGGCGCGTGGTCCGCCGCGGTCCCCGAGGGCGCGACGGTGATCCTCGCCGAGCCCGGGCCGGAGGCGCCGACGTCCGCACTGTGGGACGAGCTGCACGACGCCGCGGTCGCCGCCCGGGCCCGCGACCGCCACGGGGTCGTCGAGCTGCACGAGATGGCCGTCGAGTGCATGCTGCTGGCCGCGCCGTCCGCGCGCCGCCGCCTGCGCACCGTCATCCAGAGCCTCAGGTCGTCGTCGGACTCCGGCAAGACGGGGAAGGTCGACCTGCTGGAGACCGCCCGCGCGACGCTGGAGGGCAACCTGGTCCGCAGCCGCGTCGCGGCACTGCTCGACGTCCACCCGAGCACCGTCCGGTACCGGACGGAGCGCCTCGAGGAGGCCCTGGGCCTGCAGCTGCGGCGCCCGTGGCACCGGAGCGTCCTGGAGCTCGCGATCCGCACCGACGGCCTGCCCGACGAGCCGGCGGTCCCCCCCGCCGTGGTCGTCCGCTCGCCGCCGCTGACGGAGCAGGTGATCGCCAGAGTCGCCGCGCGGATCGACCACGACCTGCTCGCCGGGCGGATCGTCGACGAGATCCACGAGTCCCTCCCCAGCTTCACCGCGTCGGGCGAGTTCGACGGCGAGGCCCTGTTCCAGGAGGCCCACGCCTACATCGACGAGGCGCTCTTCGCCTTCCGCGACGCCCGCCCGGAGGACCACCAGCGCCGGCTCTCCGCCGGAGCGATGGTGGAGGGCCGGCTGCGGCGCGGCGTCACCGCGGCCGACGCCCTGCGGGCCCTGAGCCTCAGCGGCCAGCTGCTCTGGGACGCCCTGCTGGACGAGGCGACGCCCGAGGAGGCCGGCCAGCTGCCCGCCGTCGCCGTCCGCCTGATGCGCCTGGCCAACCCCGCGGCGCTCGTCACCGGCATCCCGGCGACCCACATCTCGTCGCCGACGACGGCCGCGGCCAGCGAGTTCATCATCGACCTGCTCGCCGGCGGCACGGCGTCCAACGACCACATCCACGCGCTCGCCCGGACGTGGGGGATCGACCCCGTCCGCTCGTGGCGTCCGGTCGTCGCCGTCCCGGCGGACGGCGAGCCCCCGCAGCGGCTCGGCGCGGCCATGCGCGCCATGGGCTGGCTCGCCGCCGTGCGCCGCGGGCGGGTACTGGCCCTGGTCCCGGCCGAGGTCGGCCCCGAGCGGCTCCCGACGAGCCCGTCGCTGATCGCTCTGGGCACGCACGGCCCGCTGGCCGACCTCTCGCAGAACGTCGCGGACGTGCTGCTGCTCGCGGACGTGGCGGCCCGGCGGCGCGCCACCGGCGTCGTCACGCACGTCGAGTGGGAGGTCGACCTGCTCGTGGCGGCCAACCCCGTCACGGCCGAGCGCCTGCGGCGCCGCATCCTCGGGCAGCTCGGCGCCAGCGAGCCCGGCGTCCGGACGGACCTCGTCACCACCATGATCCGCCACCTCGAGAACGACCTCGACCGCGCGCGGACCGCCCGGGCCATGCACCTGCACCCCAACTCCCTCGACCATCGGCTGCGCAGCATCACCTCCCGGACCGGACTGACCTTCTCGCGCACCGAGGACGTCCTCGCGCTGACCCTGGCGGCCGCCGCTCACGCGTCGATGTCCGCATGACGCGCCTCGTGACGCGCCGGAGACTGGCGGCCGTGGCCGCCGCGACCATCCTCGCCGGCGGCGGGGCCGTCGCCCTCACGGCGCCGTACGGGGGCGCGGCGGAGGGCGACCAGCCCGCGACGTACGCCCCGCTGCGCAACGCGCCCCCGGCGTACAGCCAGGCGCCGGCGGCCCTGGCCGCCGCGCTCAAGTGCCCGCCGTCGCTGGCCGGCAACCGCACGCCGGTCCTCCTGATCGCCGGGACGGGCGTCACGCCGGAGCAGAACTTCGACTGGAACTGGAAGATCGCGCTCGCCAAGCGTGGCATCCCGCAGTGCACGATCGCGCTGCCGTACCAGGGCCTCGGCGACATCCAGGTCGCCGGCGAGTACGTGGCGTACGCGATCCGGACGATGTACGGCGCGGCCGGCCGGAAGATCTCGATCGTCGGCCACAGCCAGGGCGGGATGGTGCCGCGGTGGGCGCTGCGCTTCTGGGGCGACACCCGCGCGATGGTCGACGACGTGATCGGGCTGGCGCCGTCCAACCACGGCACCCCGGCGGGTGACGCCACCATGAGCTCGTGCCGCTCCTCCGGCTGCCCCGCCGCGTACGCCCAGCTGGCCGCCGGTTCCCGCTTCCTCGAGGCCCTGAACAGCCGCTTCGAGGCGTTCGACGGCATCTCGTACACGAACATCCGCACGAAGACCGACGAGATCCTCGACCCCGGCGGCGTGCCCACCGCGCAGGCGTCGACATCGCTGACGAGCCCCCAGGGCCGGATCACGAACGTCGCGATCCAGGACGTCTGCCCCGCCGACCAGAGCGGGCACCGGCTGGTCGGGACGATCTCGAACACCGCCTTCGAGCTGGCGATGGACGCCCTGACCCACGACGGTCCCGCCGATCCCGGCCGGGCCAAGGCGGCGGCGTGCGCGACGACGCTGATGCCGGGCGTCGACCCCAACGGCCTGCAGGGCAACTTCTCACGCCTGGGGGCGATGTCCGACGCCGCCAAGGCCGCGGTGCCGATCGTCCGCGAGGAGCCGGCGCTGAAGGCCTACGTCGGCGGCCGCTTCGACGTCGAGCCGCCCGACGCGGCGATCGTGACCCCGCCGCTCGAGCGCGCCCAGCTGACGATCCAGCCGACGCGCCTGACGGCCGGCCGACGCGTGACGCTCCGGATCCGCGTGACGAGCAGCAACGGGCGGGCGCTCTCGCGCCAGCGCGTGCGGGTGCTCGGGCGCAGCACCCGCACGGGCCGGGACGGCCGCGTGCGGCTGAAGCTGCGGCCCAAGAAGGCCGGCAAGACCGTCGCGCAGACCAGCGGCAACGGCCTGCCGGTCGCGAAGGCGACGATCCGCGTCGTGCACGCCCCGAAGAAGCGGAGCTGAGCGGCCGGGGCCGGGAGGGGCCCCGCCCCGCCCCCCCCCCCGGCCGGCCCGGGGCGCCGAGAACGACGACGGCCGGCCCCGGAGGACCGGCCACGTCGAACGACTGGTGCGGTCCGAGGACCGCGGGGTGCGCCGGACCGAGCCGGCGCCCGAGGACCTAGCGGTTCTCGAAGTCCGCCTTGCGCTTCTCGACGAAGGCGGCCATGCCTTCCTTCTGGTCGTTCGTGGCGAACATGGCGTGGAAGACGCGGCGCTCGAACAGCAGGCCCTCGGAGAGCGAGACCTCCTGGGCGCGGTTGACCGCCTCCTTCGTCATCTGGGCGATCGGCTTGCTCATGCCGGCGATGACCGCGGCGGTCTTCAGCGCGTCGGCGATGAGGTCGTCGGCGGGGACGATGCGCGAGACCAGCCCGGCGCGCTCGGCCTCCTCGGCCTTCAGGTTGCGCCCGGTCAGGCACAGCTCCATGGCCTTCGCCTTGCCCACGGCGCGCGTCAGGCGCTGCGAGCCGCCCATGCCCGGCATGACGCCGAGCTTGATCTCCGGCTGACCGAAGACCGCGGTGTCGGCGGCGAGCAGGACGTCGCCCATCATCGCCAGCTCGCAGCCGCCGCCCAGGGCGTAGCCCGCGACGGCGGTGACGATCGGGGTGCGGACGCGGCCGATGGCGTCCCAGCCGGCGAACCAATCCGCGGCGTACATGTCCATGTAGGACTGCGACGCCATCTCCTTGATGTCGGCGCCGGCCGCGAAGGCCTTCGCCGAGCCGGTGATGACGATCGCGCCGACGCCCGGGTCCTTGTCCAGCGCGGTGAGGAGGGCGGTGATCTCCTCCATGACCTGCAGCGACAGGGCGTTCAGCGCCTTCGGGCGGTTCAGCGTGACGAGCGCGACGCGGTCGTGGCGCTCCAGGAGGACCGTCTCGTACGTCGTCTCGACGGCGCTCATGCGGCGCTCCCCGCCTTGACGACGCCCGACTTCTCGGCGATGTCGGAGTAGACGATCGAGAAGTCCTTGCCCGACGCGTCGGTCTGGTTCAGCGCGCCGTAGATCTCGCCGGCGGCCTTGCCCAGCTGGGCGTGCACGCCGTTCTTCTCGACGGCGGCGAGCGCCAGACCGAGGTCCTTGTTCATCAGCCCGACGGCGAAGCCGCCCTCGTAGTCCCGGTTGGCGGGGCTCGCCGGCACGGGGCCGGGGACCGGACAGTTGACGTTCAGGGCCCAACAGGTGCCCGTGGCCGCCGACGCGACGTCGTAGAAGACCTGGTCCTGCACGCCGAGCTTCTCCGCCAGCGCGAACGCCTCGCCGACGCCGATCTGGTGGATCGCCAGCAGCATGTTGTTGCAGAGCTTCACGGCCTGGCCGGCCCCGGAGTCGCCGCAGTGGACGGCCTTGGCGCCCAGGACCCCGAGCACCTCGGCCGCGGCGGCGAAGACCTCCTCGCGCCCGCCGACCATGAACGCGAGGGTGCCCTTCGACGCGCCGACGACGCCGCCGGAGACCGGGGCGTCGAGGTGCCGCAGCCCGGCGGCCTCGGCGTCCGTCGCCGAGGCGCGCGCCTCGTCGACGTCGATCGTCGAGGTGTCGATCAGCAGCGCGCCCTTCGACGCGTTCGCCAGGATGCCCTCGGCACCGTCGTAGACGCGCTTCACGAGACCGCCGTTGGGCAGCGAGGTGAAGACGATGTCGGCACCGGTCGCCGCGGCGGCGACCGAGTCGACCGGGACGACGCCCTCGGCCTTCGCGGCGGCGACGGCCTCCTCCGAGAGGTCGAAGCCGTGCACCGTGTAGCCGGCCTTGGCGAGGTTGATCGCCATCGGGCCACCCATGTGGCCGAGGCCGACGAACCCGATCGTGGTGTCTGCGGGGGTCTTGTCCGTGCTCATCCGTTGCGCGCTCCGTCCGTGTCGAGATCCAGGTCGTGCTCGCCCAGCGAGGCGAAGAAGGCGTCGACGGTCGCGTCGTCCACCTCTTCGAGCGTCGCCGGGGCCCACTGCGGCTTGCGGTCCTTGTCGATGACCTGTGCCCGGACGCCCTCGACGAAGTCGGGGTGCGCCAGGAAGCCGCAGGAGATCCGCAGCTCCTGCTGCAGGGCGTCCTCGAGGGACGCCATGTCGCGCGCCGCGCGCAGGCCGCGCAGGGCGACCTTCACGGACGTCGGCGACTTCGAGAGGATGCCGAGCGCCGAGACCTTCGCGGCCTTCTCCGTCCGCGCCTGCAGCGCGGCGACGATCTCCTCGGCGGTGTCGAACGCGTAGGCGTCGGCGATCCAGCGGCGGGAGTCGACGAGGTTGCCGTCGGGGATCTCGACCTCGACCTCCTCGGCCGTGTCGATCGCGCCCTCGAGGTCGCCCGAGGCGAGCTCCTCGATGAGCTCCTCGACGGCACCCGAGGCGATGATGCGGTCGGCCAGGCCGGCCGCGATCGCGTCGCGGGCCCCGATGCGGGCGCCGGTCAGCGCGAGGTGCGTGCCGAGCTCGCCCTCCTGGCGCGACAGCAGCCAGGTGCCGCCGACGTCGGGCGAGAAGCCGATGCCGACCTCGGGCATCGCCGAGACGAGGCGCTCGGTCGCGAGCCGGTGGCTGGCGTGACCGGCCAGGCCGATCCCGCCACCCATGACGACGCCGTCCATGATCGCGACGACCGGCTTGGGGAAGTTCGCGATCCGGGCGTTGAGGACGTACTCCTCGGTCCAGAAGATCCGAGCGTCGTCGGTGCCCTGCTTGGCCGAGTCCGACAGCGCGATGATGTCGCCGCCGGCACAGAAGCCGCGGTCGCCCGCGCCGTCCAGCAGGACGATCTCGATCGACGGGTCGTCCTCGAAGGCGTCGAGCCCGACCTGGAGCTGGCGGACCATCTCCAGGCTCAGGGCGTTGATCGACTTCGGCCGGTTCAGCGTCAGGCGACCCAGGGCGTTGTCCTTGCGGACGAGGACGTCCGTGTCGGTCGCGTTGGGCTCGGTGGCGGGCGGGGTCCGCAGGCTCATGCCGCAGTCCTAGCAGTCGGGAGGCGACGGGAGGCCGCAGCCATCCCTAGATCCGCCCGATCACGTCGCGGGCGACGATGACGCGCATGACCTCGTTGGTGCCTTCGATGATCTGGTGGGCGCGGAGGTCGCGGACGATCTTCTCCAGGCCGTACTCGCTGAGGAAGCCGTAGCCGCCGTGCAGCTGCAGCGCCTTGTCGGCGACCTCGATCGTGATGTCGGTGACCGTGCGCTTGGCCATCGCGCAGAGGCGCGTCTTGTCCGGGTCGCCGGCGTCCAGGGCGGCCGCGGCGCGCCACAGGAAGGTGCGGGCCATCTCGAGCTCCGTCGCCATGTCGGCGATCGTGAACTGGATGCTCTGGAAGCGGCCGATCGGCTGGCCGAACTGCTCGCGCTCACCGACGTACTGGACCGTCTTCTCGAGGGCGGACTGCGCGCCGCCGGTCGAGCAGGCGGCGATGTTCAGGCGGCCGCCGTCGAGGCCGGCCATGGCGATGCGGAAGCCGCCGCCCTCCTCGCCGAGGCGGTTGCCGACCGGGATCCGGCAGTCGTCGAGGTTGACCGACGCCGTGGGCTGGGCGCGCCAGCCCATCTTGTGCTCCTGCTTGCCGAACGACAGGCCGGGCGTGCCGTCCTCGACCACGAAGGCGGTGATGCCCTTCGGGCCCTTGTCGCCCGTGCGGGCCATGATCACGTAGACGCCCGCGACGCCGGCGCCGGAGATGAACTGCTTGGCGCCGTTGAGGACGTACTCGTCGCCGTCGAGCTTCGCCGTCGTGGACAGCGCGGCGGCGTCGGACCCGGCGCCGGCCTCGGTCAGGCAGTACGCGCCGAGGGTCTCCATCGTGGCCATCTTCGGGACCCACTTGGCCCGCTGCTCGTCGTTCCCGAACTTGTCGACCATCCAGGTCGCCATGTTGTGGATCGACGTGTACGCCGCGATCGTCGGACACCCGGTGCCGAGCGCCTCGAAGATCAGGGCGGCGTCCAGGCGGGTCATCCCGGATCCGCCGTACTCCTCGTCGCAGTAGATCGCGCCGAGCCCGAGCTCCGCGGCCTCGCGGAGCACGTCCACGGGCAGGTGCTTCTCCTCGTCCCACTCGACCGCGCCGGGCGCGATGCGGTCGTCGGCGAACTGGCGGGCCATCGCCGCGATCTCGCGCTGGTCCTCGTCGAGGTGGAAGGGAAGGGTGCCGCTGACCGTGGACATCGTGCTCGTCGCTCTCGTGGCCTTGGACTAGTTCATCGTGGGGATGACGAAGTGCGAGCCGCCCGCGGCCTCGCCACCGTCGGCGGCCGGCTTGGGCCACCGCTGCGTCACCGTCTTCGTCTTCGTGTAGAAGCGGATCGAGTCCGGGCCGTGCTGGTTGAGGTCACCGAAGCCGGACTTCTTCCAGCCGCCGAACGTGTGGTACGCGATCGGCACCGGGATCGGCACGTTGATGCCGATCATGCCGGTGTCGATGCGGCGCGCGAACTCGCGGGCGGTGTGGCCGTCGCGGGTGAAGATCGCGGCGCCGTTGCCGTAGTCGTGCTCGGACGGGAAGGAGAGCGCCTGCTCGAAGTCGTCGGCGCGGATGACCATCAGCGCCGGGCCGAAGATCTCCTCCTTGTAGATGCGGTGCTCGGGCTTGACGTGGTCGAACAGCGTGCCGGCGACGTAGAAGCCGTTCTCGTCGCCCTCGACCTTGCCCTCGCGACCGTCGACGACGAGCTCCGCGCCCTCGTCCTGGCCGATCTGGATGTACTCGAGGACGCGGTCCTTGGCGGCCTGCGTGACGAGCGGGCCGTAGTCGACGTCCGGATCCGTCGGCGCGCCGATGCGGAGGGCCTCGACCTTGGGCTTCAGGGCCGCGATCAGGCGGTCGGCGGTCTCCTTGCCGACCGGGACGGCGACGGAGATCGCCATGCAGCGCTCGCCGGCCGAGCCGTACGCCGCGCCGACCAGGGCGTCGACGACCTCGTCGAGATCGGCGTCGGGCATGATGATCGCGTGGTTCTTCGCGCCGCCGAAGCACTGCGCGCGCTTGCCGGTCTCGGCCGCGCGGGTGTAGATGTACTGCGCGATCGGGGTCGAGCCGACGAAGCCGACGGCCTTGATGACCTCGGAGTCGAGGATCGCGTCCACGGCCTCCTTGTCGCCGTTGATGACGTTCAGGATGCCGGCCGGCAGGCCCGCCTCGAGCGCGAGCTCGGCGAGGCGCAGCGGCACGGAGGGGTCGCGCTCCGACGGCTTGAGGATGAACGCGTTGCCGGCCGCGATGGCCGGGGCGAGCTTCCACAGCGGGATCATCGCCGGGAAGTTGAAGGGCGTGATGCCGGCGACGACGCCGAGCGGCTGGCGCATCGAGTAGACGTCGATGCCGGTGCCGGCCGCGTCCGTGTACTCGCCCTTGAGCAGGTGGGCGATGCCGGTCGCGAACTCCGCGACCTCGACGCCGCGCTGGATGTCGCCCTTGGCGTCCGGGACGGTCTTGCCGTGCTCGCTGGAGAGCAGCTCGGCGAGCTCCTGCTGGTGCTCGTAGATCAGGGTGATGAACTTGTTCAGCACCCGGGCGCGCTTCTGCGGGTTGGTCGCGGCCCACGCGGGCTGGGCGGCCTCGGCGTTGGCGATCGCGGCGTCGACCTCGGCCTTCGACGCCAGGGCGACCTGCGCCTGGACCTTGCCCGTCGACGGGTCGTAGACGTCGGCGAAGCGGTCGGAGGTGCCCTCGAGGCGGGCACCGCCGACGAAGTGCGGGATGACGGTGGCGATGGAGCTCATGTCGGGCCTTTCCCGGGAGTTGCGCTGCGGGCGCACGGACTTGTTCCCCCTGCGACGGAGGCACGGAGCCGAGTATAGGAGGAAGTCCGACTATCGGCAAACCGCCTGCTTACGGACGGTTTGGCCACATCGGGGCCTCCGAGGCTCCATGCGGACGCCCCGGGCGCAGGGTGTCGACACCCGGGACCAGCCGCCGCGAGGGCGGCCGCCGCACCTCCGACCATACGCCCGGGGCGTGGGGGCTTGGAAGTTCCAGGCCGTCGCGGGCGGGACCGGTCGGGTGGACGGGATGGGCGGGGCGGGGGGCCGGGCGGGTCCCGTGGGGCCGGGGCGGGCGGGTGGCGCGCGACGCGGTCCCGCCCGGGGCCCCCGGGGGCGGGGTCGCCGGTTCCAGCGAGGGACCGTGTCCCCGGGTGCCAGAACCGCGGCGTCCGCGGTCGACGGTGCGGTTCTTCCCCTCAGGGAAGGAGGAACGCACTCTCGACGTCCCGGTCGTGGCCACCGTTCGCGGCGCGTCCGCCCCGCGTGTGGGACCGCCGCACGACAAATACATGGTTAGTCCCTATAATCAGTTTCATGCCTGGTGTCCTTCGAGATCGTGCGTTCGTCCCCGGGCTGCTCTTCATCGGCACCGTCGTGTCGATCATCAGCAGCCTCGGTGCGCCGCTGATCCCGACGATCGCGAACGACCTCCACACGAGTCTCGGCAGCGCCCAGTGGTCGCTGACGGCGACGATGCTCGTCGGCGCGGTTGCGACCCCGGTCGTCGGCCGGCTCGGCGACGGGCCGTGGCGCCGCGAGGTCCTGCTCTTCTGTCTCGCGTGCGTCGCCGGCGGCGGCGCGCTCGCCGCGCTCGCGGGATCGTTGCCGGTCCTGGTCGCCGGCCGGGCGATGCAGGGCATGGGCCTGGCGCTGATGCCGCTGACGATGGCCGCGGCGCGCGACAAGCTCGACAAGGACAACGCGCCGGGCGTCATCGCCGCGCTCTCGGTGATCGCCGCCGTCGGCGTCGGACTCGGCTACCCGCTGACCGGGCTGATCGCCAACGCGCTCGACGTCTCCGCCGCGTTCTGGTTCGGCGCGATCATGAGCGGCAGCGCCTTCCTGCTCGCCCTGGTCGTCGTCCCCAGCACCCGCCACGCCAAGACGCAGGGCCGCATCGACGTGATCGGCGCCGTGCTCGTCGCGATCGGGCTCGTGACCCTGCTGATCGCGCTCGAGAAGGGTGCGGACTGGGGCTGGGGCTCGGGCTCCACGGTCGGCTGCCTCGTCGTCGCCGTCGTCGCCTTCGCCGTGTGGCGCTGGCACGAGCTGCGCACCCACGACCCGCTCGTCGACCTGCGGCTCCTGCGCCACCGGGCCGTCCTGACGGCGAACGTCTCCGGGCTGCTGATCGGCCTGTCGATGTACCTCGGCATCAGCCTGATGACCCAGGTCGTCCAGCTCCCCGAGGGGATGGGCGAGACGGTCTTCGTCTCCGGCCTCGTCCTGCTGCCGTTCTCGGCGACGAGCTTCCTGGCGAGCCGCCTCGTCCCCGTCGTCCAGGAGCGGATGGGCACGCGGATCACGATCCCGATCGGCTGCGTCGCCATCGGCGTGGCGACCCTGTTCTTCGCGGTCGGCGGCGCGACCGAGCTCTGGACCGCCTTCGTGACCATGGCGATCTTCGGCGTCGGCGTGGGCTTCACGTTCTCCGCGATGCCCGGCCTGATCGTCCGCGCGGTGGCGACGGACGAGACCAGCAGCGCGATGAGCCTCTACCAGGTGTCCCGCTACGTGGGCTTCTCGATCGGCAGCGGCCTGGCCGTGACGCTCCTGCGCGCCTTCTCCGGCGGCGGCGCGTCCGCCACGCCGGACCTGGACGCCTACCGCGCCACGTTCCTCGTCGCGACCGCCCTGGCCGCGTTCGCCGCGAGCGTCGCCTGGTGGCTCGCCGGCCCCGCCACCGCCGACCACGTCCGCCCCTCGAAGGCCCTGCGTCGCCGCGAGGTCGAGGAGGGCGAGGTCGCCTCGGCCGGCCTCGAGATGCTGGAGACACCGGTCCCGCGCTGAGCGGCAGGGCGGGGCCCCGGCACCGAGACCCGCAAGCTCAGCGGGCGCACCGCCGCGCCGGCCACCCGGGCCGACGCGGTCGCGACCCCGCTACTGGCAGGCCTCGCACTCCCCGCCGCCCAGCATGGCCTCGATCGAGCAGGCCGCCGGGTCCAGACGGATGTCCGCCCCGGCGTCCTCGACCGGGTCCGTCGTCGGTGCGGACGCGGCGGCGACGCCGGACGTGTCGAACCGCGGGACCCCCGGGAAGGCCGGGGAGTCCGGGCCCGCGACGGGCCCGGAGGCCGGTGCCGCCGCCACGGCCGCGACCGGAGCCTCCACCGCGACGGGCGGCGTCGCGTCCGCCGCCGCCACCACCGAGGACTTCTCGATCGACGAGGCCCCCAGCGTGCGCAAGTAGTACGTCGTCTTCAGACCCATCCGCCAGGCGCGGCGGTACATGTGGCTCATCGCCTTCATGTCCGGCGACGCGAGGAAGAGGTTCAGCGACTGCGACTGGTCGATCCACTTCTGCCGGCGCGCGGCGGCGTCGATCAGGTACTCCGTCGGGATCTGGAAGGCCGTGCGGTAGCGCTCGACGATCTCCGCCGGGATGACCGGGACCTCGGTCAGGTCGCCGTCGTGGAACTTGATCCGCCCGGCGACCTCCTCGGTCCACAGCCCCGCGGCCTTCAGGTCGCGCACGAGGTACGGGTTGAGGATCGTGAAGTCGCCCGAGAGGTTCGACTTCGCGAAGAGGTTCTTGTACATCGGCTCGATGCACGGCGACGTGCCGACGATGTTGGCGATCGTCGCCGTCGGGGCGATCGCCAGCACGTTGGAGTTGCGCATCCCCTGACGGGCGATCTTCTCGCGCACCGGGGTCCAGTCGAGCCGGCCGCCGCGGGGGACGGGGATCTCGAGGCCGCGCTCCTGCTCGAGCAGGTCGACCGTGTCCTGGGGCAGCAGGCCGCGGTCCCACTTCGAGCCGGCGTAGCTCTGGTAGGTGCCGCGCTCGGCGGCCAGGTCGCTGGACGCCTCGTAGGCGTGGAACGCGATGGCCTCCATCATCTCGTCGCTGAACTCGACCGCCGCGTCGGAGCCGAACGCGATGCCCTTCCGGTAGAGCGCGTACTGCAGGCCCATCACGCCGAGCCCGACGGGGCGGTGGCGGTCGTTCGCCGTCCGCGCCGCGGCGGTCGGGTAGAAGTTCACGTCGATCACGTCGTCGAGCGCGCGCACCGCGATCCGCACCGTCTCGCGCAGCTTCTCGTGGTCGATCTCGCCGTCGGCCGTCAGGTGCTGGTCGATGACGATCGAGCCGAGGTTGCAGACCGCCGTCTCCTCGACGGACGTGTTCAGCGTGATCTCGGTGCAGAGGTTCGACGAGTGCACGACGCCCGCGTGGTCCTGCGGCGAGCGGACGTTGCACGGGTCCTTGAACGTGATCCAGGGGTGCCCGGTCTCGAACAGCGCCTTGAGCATGAGCTTCCACAGCTCGATCGCCGGGATCGACTCGCCGTGGATCTCGCCGCGCTTCGCACGCTCCTCGTGCGCCAGGTAGCGGGCCTCGAACGCCTGCCCGTAGTGCTCGTGCAGGTCCGGCACGTCGGACGAGCGGAAGAGCGTCCAGGTCTCGCGCGCCTCGACGCGCTTCATGAAGAGGTCCGGGATCCACGACGCCGTGTTCATGTCGTGTGTGCGCCGGCGCTCGTCGCCGGTGTTCTTGCGCAGCTCGAGGAAGTCGCGGATGTCGTTGTGCCAGACCTCGAGGTACGCGCAGCCCGATCCGGCGCGCTTGCCGCCCTGGTTGACGGCGACGAGCTGGTCGTTGTGGAGCTTCAGGAACGGGACGACGCCCTGCGACTCGCCGTTGGTGCCGTTGATGAACGACCCGGTGCCGCGGACCTGGGTCCACGAGCCGCCCAGTCCGCCGGCCCACTTCGAGCACATCGCGTTGTCGGCGATGCCGCGCTGGACGATCGACTCCAGCGTGTCCTGCACGGTGTAGAGGTAGCAGGAGCTCAGCTGGGAGTGGGGCGTCCCGGCGTTGAACAGCGTCGGCGTCGAGGAGCAGAAGCGGCGGTCCTTGTAGATCCCGTAGAGGGCGAGGGCCCGGTCCACGCGCTCGTCCTCCTGCTCCGCCAGGCAGACGCCCATCGCCACGCGCATCCAGAAGAGCTGCGGCGCCTCGATGCGGCGCGGGCGCTCGCCCGTCTTGTCGACCGTGAGGTAGCGGTCGAACAGCGTCTGGATGCCGAGGAAGTCGAAGTCGAGGTCCGCGGTGGGGTCGAGCTTGGCCGCCAGGCGGTCCAGGTCGTAGTCCAAGAGCGCCGGGCTGATCCGTCCGATGGCGACGCCATGCTGCAGCGCGGGTCGGAGGGCCCGGGCGTGCGCGGCCTGCAGCCCGGCGACCCCCTCGCGGTCGATCCGCCAGTCGAGCGTCTCCTCGTAGACGTAGGTCAGGAGGATCCGGGCCGCGAAGCGCGACAGGTCGGAGTCACGCTCGACGAGAGACTTCGCGTTCAGGACCACCAGGCGACGCAGATCCGCCCGCGAGATCCCGGCGGTCACCGAGCGGCGAAGCTCGACGTCGAGTTGATGGTGGTCGAGGTCGAGGTTCAGGCCGATCGCCGCGAAGCGGATGCGCTCGGTGAGGTCGTGGCCGTCCCAGAACGACTCCGAGCCGTCGTCCTCGACGACGGAGAGCGCCGCGAGCTGCCCGCCGGCGTCCGGGGTGCCGAGCTCGCCGCGGGCGCGCAGGATCGCGCGCTCGGCGCGGTAGACGATGAAGCGCTCCGCGACCCGCATCTGGCCGGCGAGGACGAGCTCCTCCTGCACGACGTCCTGGACCGTCTCGATCGGGACGTACGCGAGGCCGAGGCCGGCGGCGCGCTCGCTGACGCGCGCGGCGATCGTGGTCGCCGGCGCCGGATCGGCGTGCAGGGACAGGAACGCGCGGCGGACCGCGTCCTCGATCTTCGCGGCGTCCCAGGCGACGACGTCGCCGGAGCGGCGGATCAGGCGCAGCCCGACCTCGCGACCGGCGGCGGTCGAGCTCGCGCCCCCGGCGGGCCGGGCATCGCCGACGTCGGCCGCGCCGCGATCCGGCGCCGCGCCGCCCGCCGGGCCGTCCGGACGGCCGGAACCGCCGGCATCCGCGAGGCCGACCGTCCTACCGGGGCCATCGGTCCGAGAAGTGGTGTCCGAACCGGCGCCCGAGACCCGGCCCGGCGCCGCCGCCCGGCCGATCACGAGCGCCTTCGCGGCGTCGTACGCCCCGGCGCCGATGAAGGCGGCCTCGACGAGGATCGACGGGTCCGCGGGGCCGACGACGGTGGGCGCGCCGGCAGGGGCCGGGGCCAGCAGGTCGATCGCGCGCTCCTCCCCCGCGTCGCGCGCCGCCGGCGAGAGCGCGGCCAGGCGGTCCAGGACGTCGGCGGTGACGCGGCGGACGAGCGTGCGGGCCGCCGGCCGGTCGACGTCGGCGGTCGTGCCCGCGGCCAGGGCGAGCGTCACGAGCGCGTCGGCGGCCAGGCCCCCGATCCGCGCGGTGCTCAGGGCCTCGTCGCCGGACCCGTCGGGCCGGCGCACGCGCACGGACGGCTCGGGCAGGCCGTGGAGCGCGGCGGCCAGGTCGATCCGCGGCCGGTCGGCGGCGGGGAGCGCGGCGGCGCGCTTGAGCTCCAGGTCGCGGAGGATCTCGTCGAAGTCGATCAGCACTGGTGGGTCCTTGGTCTGGCGGGGCGGGGTGTCGGTGTCCGGGGTCGACGGCGGGCGGAGCGCCGGTCCCGGTGCGGCGGGCCGGAGCCCACCAGGTGTTGCGAAGGGGTGTGGGCCTAGAGCTCGTCGTCGGCGACGGCGGCCAGGGACGAGCTCTTCTGGTACTCGGTGACGCGGCCCTCGAAGAAGTTCTGCTCCTTGCGGACGTCCATCAGCTCGGCCAGCCAGGGCAGCGGGTTGGGGACGGTGTCGTCGTGCAGCGGGCGCAGGCCGCAGCCGGTCAGGCGGCGGTCGGCGATGTAGTCGACGTAGCCCGAGAACTCGTGCAGCGACAGGCCGACGGCGGCGACCGGCAGGCAGTCGGCGATGAAGCGCTTCTCGAGCAGGACGGCCTCGCGCATCAGGTCGCGCAGCTCCTCCTGGAACGCGTCGGTCCAGACGTCGGGGTTCTCGGCGACGAGCTCCAGCAGCAGCCTGCGGAAGAGCTCGATGTGGTTGCTCTCGTCCCGCAGCGTGTAGCGGAACATCGTGCCGATCCCGGGCAGCTTCCCCTGGCGGTAGAGCGCGAGGATCATGCCGAAGAGCCCGTAGAACTGGGTCCCCTCCATGCACTGGCCGAAGAGGAAGACGTTCTTCGCGAGCTCCTGCTTGTGGTCCGTCCGCGTCATGTCGAGGTCGCGGCGCATGGCCTGCGACGCGCCGGTGACGAACGCGTTCTTGGCGCGGATCGACGGGATGTCGGTGAACATCGCCTCGCACTCGTGCGGGTCGATCCCGAGCGTCGAGAGCATGTAGAGCAGCGAGTCGGCGTGGATGTTCTCCTCGTGCGCGTGGCGGCCGAGGACGAGCTTCAGCTCCGACGCCGTGACGAGCTCGCGGACGACGTGGATGACGTTGTCGCCGACGATCCCCTCGGCGGCGGAGAAGTAGCCGACGGCCATCCGCACGATCCAGCGGTCGACGTCGGAGAGGACCGCATTCGATCCGCTCTCTCGCCACTGCTCGACGTCGCGCCCCATCGGGACGTCCTCGGGCTCCCAGTGGTTGGCCTTCATCGTGCGGTACAGCTCGTACGCCCAGCCGTAGCGCAGCGGCGCGAGGTTGAAGGTCATCGTCTCCCGGCCGCCGACCACGCGCTTGGCGGCCAGGGCGGCCTCGGCCTTGGCCTGGTCCAGCACGAACGATCGGTCGCCGATCGTGTAGGTCTCCTGCATGCGGTCCTCCGGGGTCGGTCGGAGGAGGGGAGACCTGGTCGCGCCCCGGCCGGTGAGGGTCGGGGCGTCGTCCGCGGCCGCCCTTCTTCCGAGGGCGTTCTGCGGCACAGGGCCAGGCGATCGGACTCGTCCCCCGCCGGCACCGTGAGGTGGTCGGGAGGGCGTTACCGCTGCGGGACAGTGCCGGGATGGACCGGACTTCGCTGGTTCCTGCGCACCCTCTGTGGGGAGGGCCCGGTGAACCTACGACCGCTCACGGACGGAACGACGGCCCCGGACCGGCGGTGCCGTCCGCTGGAGCTTCGCGCTGCGCAACCAGGACGACGTCCAGGTCTTCGCGGGGACGACGACGATGCTGGTGGCCGGGCGCCCGGCGGGCTGACCGGCGGGTCCTCCCGTCCCGCGACCCGACGCGCCTCGACCTCACCGCCCCGGGGGACCGCCCGGCGACCCGGGACGGCCGGCCACCGTGGCTCAGCCCGCCTCCGCCCCGCCCGCCCCCCGCTGCTGGGAGCGCATGAACCGCAGGAGCTCGTCGGGCGGGCCGACGACGTAGGCCTCGTCGCCCGCCCGGAACGACGTCCCGCGCCGCGGGCGCTCGAGCACCGACGGATCCTCGGGGTGGCGCAGCGCGATCACCCGGGAGCGGCTGACGAGGTCGCGCATCTCGCGGCCCGCGAACGCGTCGTCGTCCGCGATCCGGATGCGGGTCAGGAGGAACGGCGTGCCGCCGACGTAGAACGTGGACAGCACCCGCAGCCCGAGCGCGGCCCCCACGAACCACGGGGCGGCGAACGTCGCCGTCGACCACACCTGGCGGAAGCGGAACGTCCGCTGCAGCCGGGCGCCGAGCGCGATGTCGGCGACGCGCAGGACCACGGGCACGTCCTCGCGGCCCTGGGTGCGCAGGCGGTCGCGCACGGCCAGGCCGGCCTCGATGTTCGTCAGGTCGTCGCTGGTCAGCACCGCCACGGCGGAGGCGTCGTCGAGCGCGGCGGCCTGGAGGGTGCGGCCGTGCGTGGCGTCGCCGTTGACGACCGACGCGCCCAGGCGGCGGGCCTCCTGCAGCTCCGGGTGGTCGGGGTCGCGCTCGATCACGACGACGTCGACCTCGCGCTCCAAGAGTCCCTCGAGGACCCGCATCCCGACCGCCCCCATCCCGATGATCACGACGTGCCCGCGGACGCCGCGGACCGCCGCGCGCCCGAGCGACTGCTCGATCCGGCGGGACACCAGGACGTTCGTGACCATCGCGAAGAGCAGGCTGACCAGCGTGGTGCCGACCGCGATCATGCCGATCCCCAGGACCTGCACGCTGGGGCGCTGGGCCGCGAACGAGAAGTCGCCGTAGCCGACCGTCGCCGACGTCTCCAGCGCGAAGTACACGCCCTCGAGGAACGACGGGTGACCCCCGAGCTCGGTCCGGTAGACGAGGTGCAGGATCGCGGCGAGGACGAGCAGCAGGACCGCGCCGGCCAGGAGCAGCCGACGGACGGCGCCGTCCGTGTAGCGGCCGGCGAGCCGGACGACGGCGCCGAGCCGCGCGCGGACCCGCCGGGCGGCGACCTCGGCCCGGTCGCCGGCGGTGACGCGCGCGATGACGCCGGCGGCGCGCAGCTCGTCGCGCGAGCCGATCAGCGTCACGCGGTCGCCCGGCGCCACCGCCACGTCACGGCCGGGGCCGACCACGAGCTCCCCGTCCGGGCGCTCGACGCCGATCGGCGCGAGGTCGCCGTAGAGCTCGCGGAGCGTGCCGGGCCGCGGCGGATCGGTCTCGACGGCGAGGAACCGCTCGCCGTCGAAGTCGAGCTCGTGCCCGCGGCGCCCGAGGCAGCCCTCGACCACCGTCGGCGCGAAGAGCCCGGCGACGTCGACGACGCTGCCGCGCCCGGTCGCGTCCTCCAGCGCGCGGCCCACGGCCGGGTTGTCGAGGTGGACGACGACCCGCACGTCGGGCCGCAGGTCGCGGACCAGCAGGGCCGTCCCGAGGGTGTGGAGATCGCTGTCCTCCGTGCAGATGACGGCGCGGGCGTGCTCGAGCCCCGCCGCCCACAGCGCCGCGGCGACGTCCTCGCCCCGCTGCTGCCACCGGACGCCCAGCCGGTCCAGCGCGGTGCGCGTGGCCTCGGGGCTGTGCTCGTCGACCACGACGACTTCCACCCCGATGCCGCGTAGCTGCTCGACGGTGCGCAGCGCGACGTCGTCGGTGCCGCAGACGATCACGTGCCCGCGCGGCGTGCTCGGCGCGGGGTCGCGGGGTGGTTGCGGCGTCACGACGGCCGACGGTACCGGCGTCCTGCGCACCCGGGACCGGCCCGCGGTCCAGAGCGGGAGTGGCGATCGCCGCCCCCGTGGCGCGGACGCTCAGCGCGTCAGCGTCACCCGCCGGGTCACGGTCACGGCCGGGCCGGTGCGCGGGACGAAGCGGACCGTCGCGGTGGCGCGGATCCGGCGGTCGGCGCGGAGCGCCTGGACACCGGTCGCCGTCAGCGCCACCCGCCCGCGGAGGAGCCGGGCGCGGGTCGTGCTCGTCGCGCCCCGGGCCAGCGTCCGCCCGCCCGCGGCGACGGTGACCGTCAGGCGACCGGCCACCGGGGCGTCGAACGCGAACGTCCGCGCCCGGGAGCGAAGGGTGCCGAAGCGGCGGTCGCCGAGCGCGTCGACCACGGCGTCGCGCGCGGCCCGGACGGCACTGCGGACGGCGGCGGCGTCCGGGCCGCTCGCCGCGGGCAGCGGCGGCGCGGGCGCGGCCGGGGCCGCGGCGGGCGGGGTGACCACCGTCGTCGCCGGCGGCGCCACGACGACGGGCGCCGGGGTGACCGGGGTCGGCTCGGCGGGGGTCGCCGCCGTCGACAGCGACGCCGTGAACGTGCCGTCGTCCCCGCCGTAGTGCCAGTCGAAGATCCCGTGGTCCTCGTCGAACGGGGACTCCGGGTCGACCGACGTGTCGGTGTTCGCGACGACGGCCGTGATGCGCGAGAACGAGCCGGGGTCCGGGAGCGTCACCGTCGCCGTGCCGCCGATCGGCAGGCGCACCTGCCGGGTCTCCAGCGTGCCGGTGGCGTCCGGGCCTCGGCGGCCGACGAGCGCGACGCTCGCGGCGGTCCCGGCCGGCGCCGTCAGTGTGAGCTTCGCGTCGCCCGCGCCCTCGGGCGAGACGTCGTAGAGGCGGAAGCCGAGGTGGTCCAGCGGGGCGGAGACCGTGCTGCCGTCCGTCAGCTGCTCGGGCTCGCGGCGCACGCGGGCGGCGAACTGGCCGGCGTCGTGGATGCCGGAGGCCGGCAGCTGCCACTCGGCGGTCGCCGCGGCGAAGCGGCCGAACGCGTCGCTCGTCGACGTGCCGCCCGCGACGGCCAGGGCGTCGTCCAGCGCGCCCGGGGAGTAGACGGCCGGGGTGGCGTCCGGCAGCCCGAGCCAGGCGTTGCGGACGGCCGCGGGCCCGTACTGGTCCGACAGCCAGTGCATGAAGATGCTGGTGCCGTAGACGCGGATGTTCGTCGGGTCGTCGTCCACGAGGTCGAAGCTCGTGATCGGCACCTGCGGGTCCTTGCCCCAGCGCGCGAGGTAGAGCTGCCAGTCGTCGCCCTCGGGGAAGACCTGGTCCTCCATCCACGTCGCGGTCGCCTCGCCGAACCAGACGTCGAAGCGCGCGTCGATCGCGCCCTGGAGCACGTGGTTGTACTCGTGCGCGGCGGTGACGTCGAGCGGGATCAGCGGGTCGGGATAGCCGAACTCGGCCTCGGAGTACGAGTTGTCCATCGCCATGTACGCCGGCAGCGAGTTGGAGTCCGGGTCGTCGGCCTGCTCGAAGTTCGCGTAGCCGTAGACGCCGTCGTCGGCGATCTCCCCCACGTACACGTCGAAGCGGTCGTCGCCGCCCTCGGTGCCGTCGGGGACCGGGTCCGGCCAGCCGAGCCCGGTCGGGGCCGGGGAGTTCTCGCGGCGGCCGACGTACTCGAACTCCCGCAGCATGAGGTCGATGAAGTCGGGCACGCCGTTGGCGCCGGGATCGCCGGCGGCGTCCTTGGCGTCGGTGAGGTCCGGGGCGTCCACGCCGGTGGTGACGTAGTGGATGCAGAAGCGCAGGCCACACGCCGGCGGCGCCTCGGGGTCGGCGTCCGTGTACTCGAGGTAGCCGTCGCCGCCCGGATCCGTCGGACGGGCGAGCAGGCGCTCGGCCGCGGCGCGCTCGCTGCCGCGGAGCGCGGGGACCGCGAGCGCGAGGTTGCGCGTTGCGACGGCGACGCTCGGGGCCGACGCGTCGCCGCGCTTGGCGGCGCGGACCTCCTCCACCGCGCGCTCGGCCGTTGGCCGCGCCGAGGCCGACGCCTGCGGGGTCGCGATCAGCGCGAGCGCGCCGATCGTCGTTGCCAGGATCCTGGTTCGCATCGGCCTGCACCATCCATCACTTCAGGGGATGGTCCGACCCTACGAGCCCGACGGGGCGCCACGGCGGTGCTGCGGGCGAACGTTCGCGGCGCGGATCTGTACGGCGGGCCGGGCGCGGCACCGGCCGGCGCTGACGGGGCGCTCCGGCACTCGCCGCCCCGGCTGCCGGGGTGCCCTGCCCCGTGCGGTGCGGCGACCGGGCCCGCGGGCTCAGGTCGCCGGCACGACCGCGGGCACCCCGGACCGGCCCGCCCGCCGGCTCGTGAGGTTGTCCGTCAGCTCCGCCACCGTCTCGTCGAAGCGGTCGATGCGCCGCAGCAGCACGCGCGGCAGGTCGTCGCTCGGGACGCCCTCCGCCGCGAGGGCCCGGTCGAGCCCGGCGATCCGCTCGCCGTCCAGCCGGCGCGGCCGGCCCACCGGCTCGGCGCCGCCGAGGCCGACGGAGAGGGTGCGGACCGTCGCGGCGAGCGTCTCCGTCGCCCGGCGCACCTCGTCGGCCACCCGCGGGTCGGACGCCGCGCCGGCGTCGAGGGCGGACACGAGGTTGCGCGCCTGGTGTGCCGTCTGGGCGAAGAGCGCCGCGTTGTGCTCCAGGCGGTCGCGGCGGAACGGGGTCAGCCGCAGCGGCCGGGTGGTCGCGAAGAGCTGGTTGGCGGCGTGGTCCAGGGCCCGGGCGGCGCTCGTCAGGCGCATCCCGTCGGCGCCCGGCGCGCGGCCGGTCCCCTCGGCGGCGGACGCGCGCTCGCCGAGCCCGTCGAGCAGGTCCGCCAGCGCGTCGAGGTGCCCGCGGGCCGCGAACGTGGCCGCCCGCCGGGTGTTCACCGGGAAGATCACCAGCGCCGCGACGGCCGCGATCACGGCGCCGATGGCGGTCTCCTCCAGGCGCAGCACCAGCAGGTGGTTGCTGTACTCGCCGAGCTGCTCGTAGAGCTGCGAGACCGCGACGGTGATGCCGACGACCCAGAGGGCGTAGCTGACCTTCATCACGTAGATCCCGAAGCCCAGCGCGACGACGATGACGACGACCGCCCAGCCGCTGTGGCCGACGAGGTGCGCGAGGACCGAGCCGACGAGGATCCCCAGCACGGTGCCCATGACGCGGTTGATCCCCTTCGTGATCTGCTCGCCGGACGTGTTGGCGCCCATGAACGCGATGAAGACCGCGATGACGGCCCAGTAGAAGCGCCGCTCCGAGAGGATCGACCCGACCGCGGCGGCGGCCCCGACCGCGAGCGTCACGCGGATGGCGAGCTGCGCCGGCGGGTCCAGGCGCAGGCGCCGGGCGACGCTGCGCCGCCCTTCGGGGGGCGCCGCGGCCTGCGCGCCGACCAGGGCGGACCCGGGGAGGTCGCCGAAGATCAGGGTCACGGCCGACTCGAACGGGGCGCCGCCGGCCGCCGCCGACGTCGGGGCGTGGTGGCGCGGCCACGTCTCCAGCGCTCGGGACGCGGCGGTCACCAGGCGGGCGAGGTGGTGCAGCCGGTCGGCGATCTCGTCGGGGACGGCCTCGAGCAGCGGCGAGGGGTGCCCCGCCTCGCGCTCGAGGAACGCCGCGGCGGCGGCGGACGCGCGCTCGTGGTCGCCGGCGGCGAGGTCGTCCAGCCAGGAGCGGACCTCGGCGCGGTGCTCGGGCAGCGGCCCGCACGCGCCGAAGCGCTGGACGGCGCGGCCGAGGTTCTGGACCACGAGCTCGAGCCGGAACAGCTCGTCGTGCGCGTCGAACGCCGCCGCGCCGAGGTCCCGGCCGTTCGGGGAGGCGATCGAGCCGTCGATCACGAGCGCGGTCTCGTTCAGCCGCGTCAGGCGGCGGTCCAGGAGCCGCGACGCCCGCTCGCGCTCGCGGGGGGAGTCGGCGGCCAGCAGCGCGGCGGCCGCGGACGCGACGCCGCGGCAGCGGGCCCGGAAGGCCCGCGCGATGCGGCCGAGGCGCCCGCGGTCCAGCGGCCCGTCGACGGCGACCTTGAGGACGAAGTTGATCGCCACCGCCAGCCACAGCACGATCGCGATCCCGCCGATCTGGCCCTCGGCCACCCCGCCGTTGCTGAGGAAGCCGAAGATGTAGCCGATGAACAGCATCGCGCCGTAGAGGAACGCCCGCGGCCCGAACCGCGGGATGAACTTCCGCGCGTACGTCCCGACCCCGATGACGATCGCCAGCAGCGCGATCCCGGCGGTGCGGTGCGGGACCATCTCGACCGACAACGCCATCGTGGCGAGCATCGGCACGGGCATCAGGACCATCGTCACGGCCTGCTCGCGCGGCGCCCGGTCCATCACCGCGAAGACGCTCATCATCGCGATCAGCCCGCCCAGCAGCGTGGCCAGGAGGGTGATCCCGTGGTGCTGGGCCGCGGCGGCCGCCAGGGCCTCCGGCGTCGCCGCGGCGCCCGTCGGCGTGTCGACCCAGAGGACGTGGGTCGTCTGCATGAACACGTGGACGACCGCGATCGTCACGGTCAGGGCGAGCATCAGCTGGACCGCGGAGGTCAGCCGGCCGAGGCCCGGGTCCGACGCCACGACGAGGTCGCGCCACGCGCGCGCCCACGACCCACGGGCCCGGCGCGCGGGGCCCGGTCCGGGCGGGACGGCGGCGGCCTCCGGTGCGGTCGCGGGGCGGACGGTGGGGAGCGAGGGAGCGGACACGGGCAGCGGCGATCGCACAAACGGACAGTGCGTCTCACTTAGTCTAGCGCGTCGTGGATCCGTAGCCTGGGGTGCGTGGGCTCCGTCGACCATCCCACGCGCCGCCGCGCGGACGCCGTCGCCAACCGCGACGCGCTGCTGGCCGCCGCGCGTGCCCTCTTCGCCGCGCGCGGGCTCGACGTCTCCTACGACGACATCTCCCGTTCCGCGGGGGTCGGCCGGGCCACGCTCTACCGGCACTTCCCCACGCGGGAGCACCTGCACGACGCGCTGCTGGACGGGATCGTCGGCCAGATCGAGGCGGCCGCGGACGCGCTGCCGGACGAGCCGGCGTCGTTCGCCGAGCTCTTCCGGGCGGCGCTGCGGGTGCAGACCGACAACCTCGCGTTCTACGACCTCTTCCCGGCCCGCGGCGAGCTCGGCGACGCGGTCCTGCGGCGCCGCGCCCGCATCGTCGGGGCGTTCCGGGAGCCGCTGGCGCGGGCCCAGGACGCCCGGATCGTCCGCGCGGGCCTCACGCCCGAGGACGTGCGGATCCAGCTGCTGATGCTGAGCGCGGTCGTGCGCCCCGACGTCGCCGAGGCGGACCGCCGGCGGGCGTGGGCGCTGGCGCGGCTCGCCCTCGGGATCGAGGACGAGCCGGCGAGGGGCTGACTCAGGCCGTCGGCGCGGCGGAGGACTTCTCCGCCACGTCGCGGCGCCACCAGGCGGGCTTGCCCTCGATGGCGTGCTCGGCCGCGATGCCGAAGCCGAAGGCCAGCGAGGCCCAGAGGATCGCCTGCGTGCCGAGGTTGGCCAGGCGGAAGTCCCAGAGGATCTGCGGCGGGAAGCCGGCCTGGACCTCGTTCTCGTTCGGCAGCGCCAGGTGCGCGATCGCGATCAGGACGACGAACAGCAGGCCGGCGGCGAACGTCGCGTTGCCCGTGCCCCAGCGGCCGGCGAGCTGCCGGCCGAGCCGGACGGCGGCGACGACCGCGACGAGCGCGATGACGACGAGGACGAACCACCACTCGGTGCGCTCGGAGATCGTGTCGGCGGAGCCGACGGCCGGCGGGTTGGCCGGGTACTTCGTCAGCGGGACGAGGGCGATCGCGAGGAAGCCGAGGCCGCAGATCGCGGCGACGGTCCCGCGGGCCCGCAGCGCGCTGACGCGGCCGTAGGCGATGGCGAAGACCATGGCGAGGAAGCCGCCGATGGCGACCGAGAAGACGATCACGCCGACGCCGAGGCCCCAGGTCTCCTGGGTGTCGCGGGTGACGAGCGGGGCCTCCTCCGCCATCTTCATGCCGGAGGCCGCGGCCTCCTTGGCGGCGTTGGCGTCCTCGACGGCGATCGCGGCGCGGACGGGCGGCTCACCGACGAAGTGGGCCCAGAGGAACGCGAGAACGCCGGCCACGAGGCCGGCGAGCATCCCGCGCACGAGCAGGGTGCGCATCATGAGGAGAGGACTCCGCTGCGGCTAGTGGCAGGGGAAGCCGAGGAGGTGGCGCGCGTCGTGCACGAACTCGTGCACGCCCATGCCGGAGATCATCGACGTCGCGCCCTCCTCGGCACCGACGAAGTAGATCGCGAGCATCAGCACGATGCCGGCGAAGATCCAGTACGGCAGGAGGCCCTTGAGCGAGACGACCGGGACCGGGACGGCGGTCGGCTGCTTGGTGTCGAGGGCGGTGCTTGGTGTGGCCATGTCGATGTGTCCTTCTCGGGATCTCGCGTCCCGGCGGGGTGAGGCAGGGCTTGGAGTCTCTGGCTCCCGGGACCGTTGGACGGTCCGGTCACAGTGGCGCGACCGCGCCGGTTTCTCACCGGCTTCCTCCCCACAGCCCTGCGGGTCGGCGGATCATACCGGCCTGAAGGGGGCCTGAACACCCGCGGCCACTTGACAACCAGGCCCACACATCAGAAGACCCCGACCGTCCACGGGGCGCGGTCGACCCGCAACGCGGCGTCCAGTGCCGATGCCGAGCCCGGGCTCGGCTCGGCGATCCGGCCGGCGTCGGCGAGGGCCACCGCCGACCCGCCGCCGAGGTAGAGCGCGCCGAGCTCCGCGGCGGGGAGGACCAGGTCGGCCGGGTCGTCGGTGCGCTGCGCGGTCGCGCCGTCGGGGCCGGCCTGCACCCGCCAGCGCCCGGCGACGACGTCGTCCTCCGGGTGCACCACGTCGAGCACGAGGTCCAGCGGGGCCGCCCACGCCCGGCCGGCGACCGCGGCGGGGACGTCGAGGACGCGCAGCCAGAGCGCGTCGCCCGCCCCCTGCGGCAGGAGCGCACGGACGTCGACCGGGATGCGGGTCAGCGCGTCGTCGACCGGGCGGGCGTGGAGGACGAGCTCGTCGGCCAGGTCGATGCGGGAGAGGAAGCGCAGGAGCGCCCGCTCGGCCGCGGCGGTCGCGGCCACGAGCTCCTGGACCTCCACCGTCGTCCAGTTGCCCACCGGCCCGGTCGCCGCACCCTCGCGGACCCGGTAGAGCGCGTAGCCGTCGTCGCCCGCGACGGCGACCCGCAGCGCCCGGGCGCCGCCGCGCTCGGCCGGCGGGTCGGCGAGCACGCGGCCCGTCCACCATGCGGCCCCGCGGGACACGAGGCCGCCCCGGCGGGACCGGGCGCGCTCGTGGATCGGAGCGATCTCCGGGTGCGCCTCGTCGGCGCGCACCAGGCGGACGACCGGGTCGTCCGGGTCGGGATCCGGCAGCGCCAGGCCACCGGCGAGCGGCGCCCGGAGGTCGGCGACCGAGGCCGCCGGGCCGTAGCCGAAGCGGCCGTAGATCGTGCCCTCCGACGCCCAGAGGCCGGCGAGCGGCTCGCCGCGGTCGCGGGCCTCGGTGGCGAGCCGGTCCATCATCGCCCGCAGCAGCCCGCGCCGGCGGTGCGTCGGCAGGACCGTGACGGCCGTCACCGCCGCCATCGGGAGCTCGCCGCCGGGCACGCTGACGGTCCAGCTCCACGCCGCGCTCGTCGCGACGGGACGGCCGTCGTCCTCCGCCACGAGGATCCGGTCGAGGTCCATCCAGGTGCGCATGCGCGCGCGCCTCTCGGGTGTGGTGTCGCCGTGGAAGGCGACGTCCATGACGTCCACGAGCGCGTCGAACTCCTCGCCGTTCGCGCTCCGCAGGATCGGCTCGCTCCCCATGGGGGCACCGTAGCGGGCCGCCCGTCGCCGACCACCCGGCGCGCCCGTCAGACTGCACGGATGGCCGCACCGCGACCCTCCGTCCTCGCCTCGGTCGCGCGCCTGCCGATCGCCGTGGGCGCCGCGCTCGCGCTCGCGGACGCGTCGGTGGTGACGCTCGCGCTGCCGGAGATCCTCGACCGGCTGGACACGACCGTCGAGGGCCTCGCCGCCGTCATCGGGGTCTACACGGTGATCCTGGCCGGCGTGGTGCTCGTCGCGGTCCCCGCGCGTCGGTGGCTCGGCAGCGCGACGGTCGGCGCGCTCGGGATGCTGCTGTTCTCCGTCGCGTCGGTGATGTGCGGGGTCTCCGACGGGCTGACCGGGCTGCTGGTCTCGCGCGGGGCGCAGGCCGTCGGGGCCGGCTTCGGGCTCGTCGCCGCGTACGAGCTGCTGTCGCGGCGGGCGGGGCCGGGCGACGACCGGCGGGGCCCGGGCGCCGGCGAGCCGGGCGACGGCGAGCCCCGCCACCGCCCCGCCGGCCTCTGGGTCGCCGCGGCGATCTTCGGTACGGCGATCGGGCCGGCACTCGGCGGCGCGCTGACCCAGGTCTTCGACTGGCGGGCGATCTTCCTCGCGCAGGCGCCGTTCGGCCTGCTCGCCGCGGCGGCGTGCCTCGTGCGCCAGCCGGGCAGCGACATGGACGCGGTGGCCGCGGACGGCGACGCGGCGGTCGCC
>NZ_JBFAPC010000042.1:0-36907 GCF_040675535.1 Patulibacter sp. NPDC049589
CCGCACGTCGGTGACCGCGTCCAGCAGGCCACGCGCGACCAGCCAGCGCTCCAGCGCCACCTCATCCACGTCGGACCCGGTCTGGGCGGTCATCGTGGGGAGCCCGGCGTACGGTGTGTCATCGGTCGGACCGTAGTTCCGCGGACGACCGACGGATATGCCGATCCGCGATCACCCCGGGGCGCCGTTGGGGAGACGCCCCGTCGCCTCAGCCCGCCCCGCGCCCGAGCGCCGCCGGCGGCTTCGGGTCCCAGTCGTCGAGGGTCTGCTGGAAGAGGCCGCGGATGCGGGCGACCTCGCCGTCGATCGACTCCGGGGTCCAGTCGGTGCTCGGCTGCGGCGGCAGCACCTTCACGTCCACGGTGCCGCGGCGGATGAAGCCGTCGCCGCGCCACTGCAGCTCGCCGGCGTTGCGCAGGACGATCGGGACGATGGGCACGCCGGCCTGCATCGCCATGTGGAACGCGCCCTTCTTGAACGGCCCGAGCCGGCGCGTCGTCGACCGGGTGCCCTCCGGCGAGAGGACGATCGACAGGCCGTCGTCGAGGCGCGCGACGACCGGGTCGAGCACCTTGCGCGGGTCGCCCTTCCCGTCGCGCTCGACGAACGCGACGCCGGTGAGGCGCAGGAAGTGCCCGATGCCGGGCTGGTTCCGGGCCGCGGCCTTCGCCACTCCGGTCATGTCCTGGCGCAGGAGCCGCATGACGATCAGGCCGTCGAGCCAGCTCTGGTGGTTGAAGATGAAGACCGCGGGCCGGTGCGACCAGGCGTGCTCCTCGCCCTGAACGTCGATCTTCACCCCCGCGAAGGCCAGCGCCAGGCGGCTGCCGACGTCGAGCGTGACGTCGACGGCGACCTGGCGGTCGCGGTTGAGCACCCCCAGCCCGAGTCCCACGCCGAACGACGTGGCCATGCTCGTGTAGGCCGCGAGCGACCGCACCTTGTCGACGACGCCCAGCGCCGGCCGCGCGACGAAGCGCTCCGTCGGCCAGCCCCGGGCCTCGGCGACGGCCCGCAGGTCGTCGTGGGGGTTCACCGCCACGGGGTGCCCGACGGTGGAGAGGAACTCGACGTCCTCCGCGCCGTTGGCGTAGCCGAAGCTCGCCGTCAGGTCGATCCCCTGCTCGTCCGCGAACGCCTCGACGGCGTCCGCCTTGCCCGGGCCCCAGAGGATCGCGTCGCCCTGGATGCCGCCGTCGAGCACCCCGTCGACGACCGACGGCCGCGTGCAGAGGACGTGCTCGACGTCCAGCTCCGCGACCAGCGGCTCGATCTGGAACGGCAGCGCCGAGCTGGCGATGACGATCGTGTGGCCGCGCCGCTGGTGCGCCTGGATCAGCACGAACGCGTCGTCGTGCAGCCAGCCGCCGGTGACGCTGCGCGCGAGGCGGCGACCGAGTGCGTCGAGGTCGGCCTGCTTCCGCCCCTTCAGCGCGTGCACGCCGACGCGCATCAGCTCGTCGAAGCTGCTCTTCCCGGCCGCGCCCTTGAGGCCCACGAGCGTCAGCCCGGCGAGCTCCATCAGCCCGATGTCGCGGCGCCGGAAGCGGTCCTTCATCAGGGCGGAGGCGGAGTACCCGTCGATCACGGTCCCGTCGAAGTCGAAGATCGCGGCGACCTGCGGGCCCTCGGGCGCGCCCTCCACGGCGGCGAGCCGCTCCTCGATGCTCATCCCGCCACCCGGGCGGCGGCGCGCGAGCGCGTCCGGTCGAAGTCGGCGATGCCCCGCAGCCGGCGCTGGACGTCACGGACCTCGGCGGCGAACGCCGCGCGGCGCTCCGCGAGCCCCGGCGCGTGCTCGACGAGCCCGCGGTTGGCGGCGAGCTTCAGGGCGGACTGGAACAGGTGGCTGGACACGGCTTCCTCGCTGGTCACGATGCGCTGCAGCCGGTACTGCCGGCCCAGGTCCAGGCTACGCCGGACGACCTCGTCGGCGTCGACCGGGGCGTCACCCTGGCGGGCCAGGTGGTCGGCGACGATCAGGTACGCCTCGACGAAGGATCGCAGCACGCGGTGGGCCATCAGCGCGCCGGAGCGCGCGGCCGCCTCGCCGAGCTCGGTGATCCGGTCGGGCCCGTGGTCGCGCCAGTCCGGGTCGATGAGCGCCAGCTCGGCCTGCAGCTCCGCCTTGTAAGCGTCCTTCTCGGGGAAGAAGAACTCGAACTTCAGGAGGTCGCGGATGCGGAACGCGTCCTCGAGCGCCGCCGCGGCCGGGTCCTCGCCCGCGTCGGGCTCGCGGGTCGCGGCGCCCAGGAGCGCCAGCTCGACGATCGCGCGCGTCAGGAACCAGTGGATCGCGGTGTTGCGGTAGAAGGCCGCGACCAGCTCCTGCGCCGGGCCGATCCGGACGACGGGCTCCGGGCCGTCGGTGAACGTCTCGACCACGCCGTTGCCGCGGAGCGTCGCGACCGCCCGCTCGACGCCCTCGGCGGTGGTCAGCGCCTCGGCCCGCTCGCGGCCGGGGATGTCGCGCGCCCGCACGTGGGTGAGGAGCGGCTCCAGCGCGGTCCGGAGCTCCTCGAGCGTGAGGGCGCGGTCCTCGCCGCCGAGCAGGGCGAGCGTCACCAGCGACGTCGGCGTCACCGGGGTCGCCCGGTTGATCCGCGTGCAGATCTCGAACGCGACCTTGCTGCGGGCCAGCCGACGCGCCGCCTTCTCGTCGAGGTCGGGCCCGTCGTGGACGCGCTCGCGCAGCGCCGGGCTCAGCGCCAGCGGCTCGCCGAACGTGACCTGCACGCCGCCGAAGGTGCCCCGCTGCGACCGCGCGAAGTCCATCATCCAGCGCAGGCCCTCGGCCGGCTTCTTGTGGCCGCGGGACTCGGTCGTCATCTCGGCGACCTCCTGCAGCTCGTCGTAGGTGATCGACACCGGGACGACGTGGACGTCCTCGATGTCGAGCTCCTCGACGGCGTCGGCGAGGTAGTTGAAGAGCCCGAGCCGCGGCGGCAGCAGCTTGCCGGTGCGCGAGCGTCCGCCCTCGATGTACCACTCGAGGTTGAAGCGCTTGGAGACGAGGAACCCGAGGTACCGCCGCAGCGTGAACTTGTAGATCTCGTTGCTCTTGAACGTCCGGCGGATCCAGATCACGCCGACGCGGCGGCCGAGCGCCCCGATCGGCCAGAACGCCATGTTGATCCCGCCGAGCGTGTGGTTCGGCGGCAGTCCGTGGTCGTGCAGCAGCGCGGCCATGACGTAGCCGTCGAGGTTCGACCGGTGCGACGGCAGGAAGACGATCGGGTGCTTGGTGCTCAGCTCCCGCAGCCGCTCCATCGCCTGCGGGTCGACCTGCAGCTCGTACGCGCGGGAGTAGAGGAAGCGCGCCCAGCGGACCCAGACGTCGCGCGCGACCTTCTGCTGCTGGGTCGCCATCTCCTCGAGGTACGCGCGCGCGTCGGCGAGCACCCCGGCGGGGTCGCGGCCGAGGTCGCCGGCCAGGCGCGCGGCGTCCTGCACGAACGCCGGCTGGCTCGTCAGCTCGTCGACGACCGCCAGCGGCGCGCGGTAGCGCTCGCCGACGAACCGCCGCTGGGCGCGCTCCAGGGCGATGTCGGCCTGCCGCTCGACGAACCGCGGCAGGTCGTCGGACGTCGACGGGCCGAGCCGCTCGTTCCAGCGGTCCTCCAGCTCGCCGATCGTGGCCGGCGCGCCGACGACGACGAGACAGCGCCCGGGGTCGCGGCGCACGCGACGACCCTGACGGCGGTTGCGCAGGGCGGATGGCTCGCCGGCGGATACCAGGTCGCGGAGCAGTCCGAGGGGGCGGCCGGCGTCGGCGTCGCCGTCGGTCCAGACGACCCGCACCGGCGCGATCCGCCGGTCCCCGTCGCGGGACGCCGCGATCGCCGCGTCCCCGGTGGTGACGACGGGGACGTCGCCGGCGACCGTCGCCCCGAGCTCCCGGGCCGCGGCCCGCAGCAGGTCGCGCTCGACGGCCGTCTCGGCGCGCGCGAGCAGGACGAGCGGGGCGTCGGGCGACCAGCCGTCGGGCCGCACGACCTCGACGCGGGAGGCGTTCGCCGTCGGGCTCACGACGTCCGTCCCCCGGCCGCGGCGGCGCCCGTCCGGCCGGGTCGTGTCACCGGCCTCATGCGACCGCCCCGGCCGCGAGGACCTCTTCGAGGCCCTCGCGCAGGCTCGTACGCAGCAGCCCGACGTCCGTCACCGCGGCCGTGTCGACCGCTACGCCGATGCAGCAGGTGCCGCGGTGACTGATCAGCGTCGCCATGAACGCCGAACCCGGCACCGGGCCCATCGGGTAGACGGCCAGCACCTCCGCGCCGGCCATGTACGCGACGCGGTCGAGGCCGCGGAAGTTCGAGGCCTGGACGTCGAGCCCGTGCGTGAAGCTCGCGGTCGCGCGGGTCAGCACGGCGGTCGGCAGGCGGCTCATCAGCGGCGCGGTGGCGCCGGTGAAGTCCAGCGCGGGCTCGTCGCGGGCGGCCAGGACCTGCTCGCGGATCCGGCGGACGCGCTCCGCGGGGTCGGGCTCGCCGACCGGCAGCGCGATGCGTGCGCCGGCGAAGCGGTTGCCGCCCTCGGAGTCCCCCGCGGCGCGGAGGCTGATCGGCATGCCGAGCGGCACGGCGTCGACCGCGACGCCGATCGCCTCGTGGTAGCGCCGCAGGCCGCCGCCGAGCGCGGCGAGGTACGCGTCGTTCAGGGAGCCGCCGAGCGCCTTGCCGGCGGCGCGCAGGTCGGCCATCGGCACGTCGAGCGGGAAGACCGCGCGGCCCAGTCCGCGCTCGCGCATCGCCGGCGAGGGCGCGGCCGGCGACGCCCCGGCGACCCGGCCGAGCGAGCGGGCGTAGCGCAGCGCGGCGGTCGTGCTCGCACGCGGCCGGCGGGCCAGGCCGCCGAGCGAGCGGGTGCCGCGCAGGACGATTCCCGGGGTCCTCCCGGCCTGCCGCGCGGCGTTGCGGACGACGAGCCCCGGCCCCGAGTGCGACGCCGAGGGCGCGATCGAGCCGACCCCCTCGGCGGTGGCCGTCGGCTCGGCGGTGTGGCTGTGCAGGAGGTCCAGGAGCTGGACGATCGCCGTGCCGTCGGCCATCGAGTGGTGGAGCTTCAGCAGGTACAGGGCCTGCCCGCCGGGGAGCCCCTCGACGAGCACGCCGAGCCACTGCGGGCGGTCGCGGTCGAAGGCCTCCATGTGGAGGTCGGCGGCGACGGCGAGCGCGTCGTCGAACGTGGCGCCGGCGGGCAGGACGACGCGGCGGACGTGGTGGGCCAGGTCGACGTCGGCGTCGACCCATGCGGGCTGGCCGACGCGCGAGACGTCCTCGAGGATCCGCTGGCGCATCCGCCGCACGCGCTGGACGCCCCAGCGGTGCCCGGCGACGAGGCGGTCCCAGTCCGGGGCGTGGTCGAGGACCTCGACGACGACGCCGGCGGAGCGCAGCGTCGGGTCGGCGTCGGCCCGCCACATCATCGTCTCGAACGGCGTGAGCTCGTCCGCCGTGCCCCAGTCGGCGGCCTCGGGGACGCGGCTCACGCGGACGTCCCGGCTGCCGCGTCGGCCTTCGACGTGACCTCGAGGATCGTGCGGGCGACCAGCGGCGGGTCGTCGAACATCGGCACGTGGCCGACGCCCGGCAGGTGGACGACCTCGGCGGTCGGCAGGCGCCGCAGCAGGGGCACGCCGTAGCCGGGGAATGGGATCGTGCGGTCCAGCTCGCCCCACGCGACCCGGATCGGGCACGTGGCCTGCGACATGTCCTCCGCGAACGGGCCGTCGCGCAGGGTCGCCGCGAGGAACGGCTCGAGCACCGTGCAGGCGCCGAGGTCCTCGACCATCTCGAGCGCCGCGACGGCAGGCACGCGCTCGCCGTGGGCCATCGCCCCGCGGAACGCCCAGTGCCGCGCGCGGGGCCGGCGCAGGATCCGCAACACCGTCGGGTTCGTCACCGTGCCGAAGCGCGACGCCTGGCGCATGAGCTTCGAGACGCGGGCGAGCAAGCGGTCGTCGAGCCAGCCGCCGGCGGGCGACAGCGCGACGGCGGTCCGGGCGCGGCCCCGCCGGGCGAGCTCCAGCGTCACCCAGCCGCCGAGCGAGTTGCCGGCGATGTGGGCCGTCGTGAAGCCCGCCGCGTCCATCGCGCGCTCGACGTCGTCCGCCAGCGACGCGACGCTGATCTCGGTGCCCGCCGGGTGCGGCGTGCCGCCGCCGTGGCCGAGCAGCGTCGGCGCCAGGACGTCGTGCGCGGCGGCGAGCGGCTCCAGCACGGGCGTCCAGACGCGCCACGTCCCCGTGAGACCGTGGAGCAGCACCAGCGGCGTGCCGTCGCCGGTGCGGAGGAAGGGCGGGAGGCCGGATCCGGTCGGGGCAGGCGGCATGGGGATGGTCCGATCTGGGGCGCGGTGCGGCGGGACCGGGAAGGCCTCCGCCGTGCACGACCGTATCCGGCGTACGCGATGCGCCGGTCATCGTCCTCGCCGCGGGTTGTCCGACCCGACAGCGCCCGGCTACCCCAGGAACGGCCGCGGGTCGAAGTAGTCGCGCCAGAGGGCGATCCTCCCGTCCCGGACGACGAACGTGCCGGCGACGGGGACGGAGGCGACGCGGTTGCCGGCCGGGTCGTCGAAGTGGTCGATCCGCTCGGTGACGACGCGGTCGCCGGCGACCGCGAGCGCGAGGACCTCGACGATCATCGCGTGCATCGCGTACTGGTCGACGAAGTGCTGCCAGAAGCCCTTGATGGCCTCGATCCCCTCGGCGGTCGGCAGCCCGGTGTTCTGCCAGATCGCGTCCGGGGTGAAGTGCTCGTCGACGGCGGCGAGGAGGTTGCCGGGCTTCGCGGCCGCCTCGAAGTACGAGCGGACGACGGATTCGGGATTGGTCACGGTGGGGTTCCTCTGGGTGGTGCCGGTGGTGGCTCGTCCGGGACGAGCCGAAGGTGGGACGTGCGCGCCCCCGCGATCAGTCGGCGGGGACCCCGACCGGCTGCTCGGCCGCCCGGGCCGGCGGGGGGTCGGGGGCCGCGGCCGCCGGCGCGACGGCGGGCGCGGTGCGCGCCGCCTCCTGCTCCTGGTCGTGGATCAGCAGCCGCGCCGTCCACCAGAGGCCCGTGGTCACGAGGCCGACGCTCGCGAAGGCGGCGAGCCAGAGCAGCGGCATCGAGGCGTCCTGCGAGGAGTTGATCGCGATCAGGGCCGGGAAGCCGGCACCCAGCGTCGTGAACGCGAAGTTCGCCGGGAAGAGGACGAAGACCGCGGCGAGGTGGATCCTCTTGGTCGCGCGGCGGCTCAGCAGCGCGACGAGGATCGCGAAGCCGGTGATCTGGCCGGCCTCCATGAACGAGATGTAGACCGGGTAGTCCAGGAGGTCCGTCGGCTGCTTGCCCCAGTACGAGTAGAGGTGCAGGTTGATCATCAGCGTCTCGAAGAACCACGTCGTGAAGGCGGTGATCCCGGCGAAGCGGAAGACCTGGCGCATCGTCGCGGCCTTCGCGAGGCCCTGGTACATGAAGATCACGGGCCCGGCGAAGACGACGATGTAGGCCGGCATCACCCAGACGGGCTGGGGCAGGTCGAACGCGGTGAAGAGGGTCCACTGCGCGTCCCCTCCGCCGTCGTCGTAGACGTGCCAGAACAGGTGGTAGGCGATGTCGTAGAGCGGCTCGATGAGGCTGCCGACGGCGATCGCGAACCACAGCAGGACCGCGAGCGGCGAGCCGTCGCGGCGGTAGATCCGGACGGCCTGGACGAGCAGCGCGATCGACAGCGCCCAGAGCACGACCGTGACGCCGGTCTGCAGGGCGGTGTTGAGGTCCGGCAGGTCGCCGGGCTGGTCTGGGATCGCGGGGGGCATCGGGCTCTCTCCTCGGTGACGGCGGGCCGACGGCGTCCGTGGGCGCACCGCGGCAACGCGAACGTACGGCGTCCCCCACCGTCAGACCTCCCCCCAATGGCGCATCGCGCTCGGCGATGTGGGGGAGGAGCGCGCCCCGTGGGACGAGGTCCTCCCGGGTCGATCAGCCGCGAGCCGACAGCCCGAGGGCGCCGGCCAGTCCGGCGTCGAGCTCGGCCAGCGCCCAGGCCGGGAGTCGGCCGATCAACTCCTCGAGATCCAGCCGGTCGACCGTCATCACCTGCGTCACGTCGACCACCGAGTCGCGATCCAGACCCGACACGTCGGCCGGCAGGAGCACGTTGCCGGGCATGACCGCGAGCCGGACGTTCGACGTCACGACCGCGACGGTCACGGTGCGCAGCCGCGAGGCGTTGAAGTCGTCGGAGCTGACGACGACGACCGGTCGGCGAAGGCCTGGGCCGGACCCGCGTGGCACGCCGAGGTCGGCCCACCACAGCTCGCCGCGGGTCACCACGGGCTGCGTGCGGTGGTGCGCCGGCCCCCTTCGGCGAGGAACGCATCGTTCTCGTCGGTGTCTCCGGCCGCCGCCAGCGTGGCGTCGATCCGCGCGGTGACGCTGTCGCGTTCGAGCTCCGCCAGCCACCGCTCCGCCGCTCGCGCGTAGAACTCGCTCCGCGAGACGCCGAGGCGGGCAGCGGCTTCGTCGACGCGGGCGAACGTCGGATCGGGGACGGAGATCGCCGTCTTCATGACACGAGTATAACCAAGTATGACCGGCTGGTCCGATGAAGCGGGAGCCGTCGCGATGCAGGGCCTGTCGGCCCGCCCCGCCTCGCCGCGCCTCGCCGCGCCGCCGGGCGCCTGGCCGCGCTCAGCCCGCCGCGAAGTGCTTGCGGGTGTCCGAGAACAGGCTGCCGAAGATGAGCTTGTTCAGCGGGCCGCCCGGCTTGCCGAGCGTCGTCGGCTCCAGCGCGATCGTCCAGGTGAAGCGGCAGGCGTCCTCGCCGTCGGGCTCGACGACGTAGTCCTCGGCCAGGCGCTTGAACAGCGGCAGGTTCGCGGAGGTCACGTAGAACGCGTGGCGGTGGCCCTCCTCCCAGACGAAGAAGTGCTCCTGGACGGTGATCGCGCCGCCGAGGACCTTCATCTGGCGGGTGGTGCCGACGCCGAACGGGCGCTCGGACGTCCACTTCCCGGACAGGAGCCGGCACCAGTCCAGGGGCTTCTGCTCGACGAGCTCCCCCCAGACCGCGGAGGCCGGGCGGGGGACCGCGAACGTCTCCTTGTAGATCGAAGGGGCGGAGGCGAAGAACGCCTCGTCGACGGGCTGCAGCTTGGGCACGGGAGCAGTCTCTCCGGACGGGGGTCAGGCCGCAACGGCGGGATCGCCGGCGCCGCTCGCGGGAAGGGCGGGGTCGGCCTCGGCGCGGGCCTCCGGGACCGGCTCGGCGGCGGCCCGCCACGACGGCGGCTTGGGCGTCGGTCCGACGTCCCACCCGTCGCGCTCGGTGCCGGCGGAGCGGGTGGAGCGGAAGCCGTCGAGCAGGCGGTGGCGCCGCGCGCCGATCTCCATCGGCAGCTCGCCCCAGACCTCGCGGAGGATCGCGCGGCGGTCCGCGCCCGGCGCCCGCAGCGCCGCCCACAGGCCCCGGGCCATGCGGGCCGGGGTGATGATCGCCTCGATCGGGCGGGCCCGGTTGAACGTGTCCGACAGGTTCGGTGCCTCGCTCCCGGAGAACGTTCGCAGCACCTCGCGCACCAGCGGCGACGCGGGGCCGGGCCGCGACTCGCGGTTGCCCCAGTGGTACGTCGAGATCGTGTCGGCGTCGCGCGCCTGCTCCCACGTCACGAGCGCGGCGTCGAGCTCCGCCGGGTCGTGCAGCGTCGTCGCGGCGGCCTCGCCGAGCAGGCGGCCGAACTTCAACGCGTCGCGCATGCCGTTGCCGGTGACGGGGTCCTTGAAGTGGCCCGCGTCGCCGGCCAGCGCCCAGCCCGGCCCGCACGAGCGGCGGTAGTACGACGAGAGGTCGTCGGTCGTGCGCATGCGGCTGAGCCCGCCGGCGGCGCCGATCCGCTCCTTCAGGGCCGGGTCCTTGTCGAGCATGTCCTGCCAGCCGGCCTCCGGGTCGGCGCGGATGCCGGGGATCGCGGCGGCGTCGGTCATGTTCGCCACGAGCGTGCGGCCCGCCGGGCACGACGGCAGCACGAGCACCTGGTTGCCGTGCGCGCGGAAGATCTGGAACGCGCTCGGCGCGTCCTCGCCGAGCGGGTCGTCGACGTAGCGGAACGCGAACCCGCGGCCGTTGCGGGACGCGCGGTACGGCTCCCAGGCGTCGACCTCGGCGGCGACGCGCGAGCGCCGGCCGTCCGCGCCGATGACGAGCCGCGCCTGGATCTCGTACGACCCCTCGCGCGTCCGGCAGCGCACGCCCGCCGCGCGGCCGTCGCGCCAGACGACCTCGTCCACCGAGGTGCCTTCGCGGACGTCGGCGCCGGCGTCGCGCGCGGCCTCCACGAGCAGCACGTCCTGCTGGTCGCGCGGGATGCAGAGCCCGTAGTCGATCCCGGAGAACGGCTTGAACCGCTCGCGGACCTCGAGGTCGCCGTCGTGGAGCGTCAGGTACCGCGACTTCGCCGGCCCGAGGGCGAGGATCTTCTGCAGGGCGCCCATGAACTGCAGCTCCTGCACGCCGTTGGGGACGAGGACGTGCGTCGACATCGTGTCGGCCGGGAAGCGCGCCTTGTCCAGCACGACGACCCGCAGCCCGGCGCGGGCCAGGGGGACAGCGGCGGCGGTGCCGGCGCAGCGCGCGCCGACGATCACGACGTCGGCGGTCTCGATCGGGTCGGTCATCGGAGGGTCCTGGGTCGGGTCGGGGTGGGGAGGGGTGCGGCCGGGCCGGGACGTCGTCCGGGCGGGGCGACGCGCCGCCCGGGGGCGGTCGGGTCAGGCCAGCCCGATGGCGCGCAGCAGCGTCAGCGAGTCGTAGTACGCGTGGACGGACGTGGCGCGGCCGTCGGCGTCGACCTGCCACGTGTCGCTGCCGAGGACCTCGAACGCGTTGCCGCTGATCGGCGCGCCGGGAGGGAACTCGCCGGTGTGCGTGCCGGTCATGACCCACTCCGACGAGACCCGGCCCGTCGCGGCGTCGAGGAGCGGCTCGCCGACCGCCTCGATGCGGAAGTCCGGGAAGCCCGTCCAGGCGCCCTGGAAGAACCCGCCGGCGCCCTCGTGATCGGTGATCGGCCCCGGCAGGAGCGGGTCCGTCCAGTGCACGTCGGGGTGGATGACCTCGAGCGCGACGGCGAGGTCGCGCTGGTTCCAGGCCGCGAGGTACCGCGCCGGGTAGGCGGCGAGGACGTCGGTGGAGACGGAGGTGGTGGGCATGGAGGGCCTCGGGTCGTGGGACGGGGCTCGCGGCGGCGGTGCGTCGCCGCGAGCGCATCAGGGTGGTTCGTCGACCCTCGCACCGGCGATCGGTCCCGGCGCCTGCCCGACGGGGTAACCGCATCGCTCGCGGGGGGACACGCGCCGCCCCCGGTCGTCGTCTCCCGCCGTGATCGGGAGGAGGCGGCCGGCAGCGACAGGGGACGGACGCGGTCCGCTGCCCGTCCCACAGACCCGCCCCCGCGTGGGTGCGAAGCTGACGGGACGGGCAGCGGGGGCTCTCCGCCGCCCCGCGCACCGCCGCCACCGCACCCGACCGGGAGTCCTCCCTTGAACATCGCCGAGCAGTTCGTCCGCGTCCTCGTGCAGGCCGGGGTCCGCCGCGTCTACGGGGTCGTCGGCGACTCGCTGAACCCCGTCGTCGACGCGATCCGGCGCATCGACGGGATCGACTGGGTGCACGTCCACAACGAGGAGGCCGCCGCGTTCGCCGCCGCGGCCGAGGCGCAGGTCACCGGCCGGCTGGCCGTCTGCGCGGGCTCGTGCGGCCCGGGCAACACGCACCTGATCCAGGGGCTCTACGACGCGCAGCGCTCGGGCGCGCCGGTGCTCGCGCTCGCGTCCGACATCCCGTCGGAGCACAAGGGCACCGGGTTCTTCCAGGAGACCCACCCCGAGCGGATGTTCGTCGACTGCAGCACGTGGTGCGAGACGATCCAGAACGCCGGGCAGATGCCGCGGCTGCTGCGCGTCGCGATCCAGCGGGCGATCGGCGACCAGGGCGTGTCGGTGCTCGTGATGGCCGGCGACGTCGCCGACCTGAAGGCGACCCACCCGCTGGGCGAGAGCGCGTTCGTCAGCGAGCGCGCGACGCTGAGCCCGCCGGAGTCGCAGGTCCGCGCGCTCGCGCAGGCCCTGAACGACGCCGAGAAGGTGGTCCTCTTCGCGGGCGCGGGCGCGCGGGACGCCCGGGAGGAGCTGCTCGACCTCGCGTCGACCGTCGCCGCGCCGATCGGGCACACGCTGCGCGGCAAGGAGTTCCTGCAGTACGACAACCCCTACGACGTCGGCATGAGCGGGCTGCTCGGCTACGGCGCCTGCTGGGAGGCGATGCACGACGCGGACCTCGTGGTGCTGCTCGGCACGGACTTCCCGTACCCCGAGTTCCTGCCGGGGTCCCGGACCGCCCAGATCGACCGCGACCTCGGCCGGATCGGGCGGCGCGTCCCCGTCCAGCTGCCGGTCCACGGCGACGTCCGGGAGACGCTGCTGGCGCTCCGCCCACTGCTGCACCGCACGCCCGACCGGGAGTTCCTGAAGCGCACGCTGCAGCGTCACGAGAAGATCCTCAGCGGGGTCGTCGACGCCTACACCGGCGACGCGAGGCAGCGCACGCCGATCCACCCCGAGTACGTCGCGGACGTCCTCGACGAGCTCGCCGACGACGACGCGATCTTCACCGTCGACACCGGCATGAACAACGTCTGGGCCGCCCGCTACCTGACGCCGAACGGCCGCCGCCGGGTGATGGGCTCGTTCTGGCACGGGTCGATGGCCAACGCGCTGCCCCACGCGGTCGGCGCGCAGTTCGCCGCGCCCGGCCGGCAGGTCGTCTCGATGTCCGGCGACGGCGGCCTGGCGATGCTGCTCGGCGAGCTCCTGACCGTCCGCCGGCACCACCTGCCGATCAAGACGATCGTCTTCAACAACTCGTCGCTGGGGATGGTGAAGCTCGAGATGCTCGTCGAGGGCCTGCCCGACCACGAGACCGACCACGACCCGATCGACTACGCGATGATCGCCGCCGGCGTGGGCATCCCGTCGCTGCGGATCGAGCGGCCGGAGGAGCTCCGCGCGGGCCTCGCGAAGGCCCTGGCCGCCGACGGCCCGGTCCTCGTCGACGTCGTCACCGACCCCAACGCCCTGTCGATGCCGCCGCACGTCAGCGGCGAGCAGATCCGCGGCTTCGCCACCGCGGCGGGCCGGACGGTGCTGAGCGGCGGCGTCGGCCGGATGGTCGACCTGGCGCGGGCGAACCTGCGCAACGCGGGGGCGCTGCGCTGACCCGGCTCCGGCCTGCGGCCCGCCGCGAGCCGGAGCCGGTGGTCACCAGGATCGGTACCTCCCAGGAAGGGCTCCTGGTGGCGGTCCGGCGGGCGGCCGGCCGCCGGACCCGGCGGACCACGGTCACCAGGATCGGTACCTCCTAGGAAGGCTCCCTGGTGACCGCGCGGCCGGCTGGCCGTCGCAGCGTCGTGACTCAGCCGCCGGCCCACTCCTCGACGTCCCACCGCTGCAGGTCGCGCAGCCAGGCGGCCGCCGAGCCGTCCGACGGCGCGCGCCAGTCGCCTCGGGGGGACAGCGAGCCGCCGGCGGTGACCTTCGGGCCGTTGGGCATCGCCGAGCGCTTGAACTGGGCGAAGGCGAAGAAGCGGCGATGGAAGAGCTCGAGCCAGCGGCGGATCTCGGCCGCGTCGTACCCCACGCGCTTGGCGTCCGGGAAGCCCGCGGGCCAGGCGCCCGCGTCCGGGTCGTTCCAGGCGTGGCAGGCGAGGAAGCCGATCTTCGACGGGCGGAGGCCGTAGCGCAGGACGTGGAAGAGCGTGAAGTCCTGCAGCGCGTACGGGCCGACCTTCGACTCGGTCGACTGCAGGGCCTCGCCGGGGACGAGCTCGGGGCTGATCTCGGTGTCGAGGATCGCGAGCAGCGTCGCGTTGACGTCGGCTCCGAAGCGATCCGACGAGGCGACCCAGCGGATCAGGTGCTGGATCAGGGTCTTCGGCACCCCGCCGTTGACGTTGTAGTGGCTCATCTGGTCGCCGACGCCGTAGGTCGACCAGCCGAGCGCGAGCTCCGAGAGGTCGCCCGTGCCGAGCACGATCCCGCCGCGCTGGTTGGCGATCCGGAACAGGTAGTCGGTGCGCAGCCCGGCCTGGACGTTCTCGAACGTCACGTCGTACTGCGGCTCGCCGGCCGCGAACGGGTGGTCCATCTCGCGCAGCATCAGCGTTGCGGTGTCCGTGATGTCGAGCTCGGCCGCCGTGATCCCCAGCGAGGCCATCAGCGCGTGCGCGTTGGCCTTCGTGTCGTCGCCGGTGGCGAAGCCCGGGAGCGTGAAGCCGAGGATGTCCGTGCGGGGCCGGCCCGCGCGGTCCATCGCGTTGGCGGCGACGATCAGCGCGTGGGTGGAGTCGAGGCCGCCCGACACGCCGATCACGACCTTGGGGTCGCCGATCGCGCCGAGGCGCTGGACGAGCCCCGCGACCTGGATGTTGTACGCCTCGTAGCAGTCCAGCTCGAGCCGCTCGGGGTCCGACGGCACGAACGGGAAGCGCTCCAGCCGGCGCTTCAGGCCGAGGTCCCCCGCGGGCGGCGAGAGCGTGAAGCGGACACGTCGGAACGCGTCGGTGCGCGCGGCGTGGATGCGGCGGTTGTCGTCGAACGTGCCCATCCGGGCGCGCTCCTGTCGCAGCAGGTCGAGGTCGACGTCGGCGACGGAGCGGCGGTCGCCGTCGGGGAAGCGCTCGGTCTCGTCGAGCAGGACGCCGTTCTCGTGGATCATCGTCTGGCCGTCCCACGAGAGGTCGGTCGTCGACTCGCCCTCGCCGGCCGCGGCGTAGACGTAGGCGGCCAGGCAGCGGGACGACTGCGAGCGGCAGAGCAGCCGGCGGTCCTCGGCGCGGCCGACGGTGATCGGGCTGCCCGACAGGTTCAGCAGCACCGTCGCGCCGGCCAGCGCGCCCTCGGAGCTCGGCGGCACCGGGATCCACAGGTCCTCGCAGATCTCGACGTGCACGACGAGCCCGGGGACGTCGTCGGCCTGGAACAGCAGGTCGGTGCCGAACGGCACGTCCTCGGCGCCGATCCGGATCTCGCCGCGCTCGTCGGGGCCGGGGGTGATCTGCCGGGCCTCGTAGAACTCGCGGTAGTTCGGCAGGTACGACTTCGGCACCACGCCGAGGACACGGCCGCGGTGGATCACGACCGCGCAGTTGTAGACCCCGTTGCGGTGGCGCAACGGCGCGCCGACCGCGAGCACCGGGGTCAGGCCGGCGGAGCCCGCGACGACCGTCGCCAGCGCCGACTCCACCTCGTCCAGGACGGCGTCCTGGAGCAGCAGGTCCTCGATCGAGTAGCCGGTCAGCGTCAGCTCGGGGAAGACCGCGACCGCGACGCCGTCCGCGTCGCACGCGCGGGCCTGCCGCAGGACCGCCTCGGCGTTGGCCGGCGGATCCGCGATCGCCACCCGGGCGGTGCAGGCCGCGACCCGGGCGAAGCCGTGCTGGTACAGGCTGCGGAAGGACATCTGCCCTGGAGTGTTGCGCCCGGACCCGCGACGCGCCTCCTCCGGGCGGATTCGACCGGGCAGCGGTCGCGTCGCACGGGCCGGTGGCCGGCCCGTCCGCGGCCCCGCCGGCGTCGTGCCGCGTCGCCGCCCGGGTCAGCCCTCGGCGTCGTCCCCCGCCGCCGGCCCGACGCGGTCCTCGCGCCCCGACGGCGCCCGGAAGCGCGTCGTCGCGTGGGTGCCGTCGCAGAACGGGCGGATCCGGGAGCGGCCGCAGCGGCAGAGCGCGACCGGGCTGCGGCCGGCGTCGATCAGGCCGCCGTCCTGGTCGCGCAGGACGACCGGCCCGCGGACGATCAGCGGGCCGTCGCGGTACGTCGTGATCGAGACCTCGTCGTCGCTCACGGCGTGCGCACCGACCCGGCCATCCCGATCTCCCCGTCCTCGGTGGCGGCGTCCCCCGACCCGGCCGCCGTGACACCCGACCCGGAGGAGACACGGCCGCCCCCCGCGCGCGACGCGGGCGCGGACCCCGCGGGCCGCACCGCCCGGACGACCGCGAGCTCCTCGTGCTCGTCCTCGGGGGCGACGAGACCCAGGGAGCGCAGGTACGCGGCGCGCTCGCGCATCACGGGACCGAAGGCCAGGCTCCGGCGGACGGTGACCTCGGCGTCGAGGCCGCCGGCGCGCAACAGGTCGACGGTGCGCTCGATCCCGGCCACGTGGCTGTGGACCAGGAGGACGACGCCGCCGGGTCGCAGCCGTCCGGGGGCGGCGCGGCAGATCCGGTCGATCACGACGCGCCCGTCCGTGCCGGCGTCCCAGGCCCGGGCCTCGCCGCGGCGCGGCACGTCCGCCCGGGTCGCGGGGACGTACGGCGGGTTGGACACGATCACGTCGAACGCGCCGGTCACCGCGTCCAGCAGGTCGCCGCGCAGCACCCGCCCCGGGACGCGGTGGCGGCGGAGGTTCAGGCGGGCGGTGAGCGCGGCGCGGCGCGACACGTCGACGGCCGTCACGTCGGCGCCGGCGAGCGCGGCGGTCAGGGCGAGGACGCCGCTGCCGGTGCAGAGGTCGAGGACCCGGGCGCCCCGCAGCTCCTCCTCGGCGAGGGCCGCGGCCAGGAGCCACGAGTCGTCCGTCGGGGCGTAGACGCCGGGCAGCGCCGCGAGCCGCAGCGGCGGTCCGGACGCCGGGCGCGGGAGGGAGGAGGAGACGATCGCTGAAGTGTCGAGCATGGGGTCGGGGCACGGGTTGGTGCCGGGGCGTCCCTACCCGCAACGCGGGGCGCCGAACGCGCCGGGCCTCGGGAGATCCCGCGACCGTCCGTCCGGGCGCCGCGGTCCCGGGCGGGGCCGGCCCCGGCGGCGGTGGCGAGGCGCACCCGGACGCTTGCCGCGCCGGCCGCTGGGTAGCTTCCCCTCCATGGCCCCGTCGCACCTGCCCGCGCCCCGCGGCCCCCTGAGCACCCTCCTCCTCGAGGCGCTCGTCGCGGCCCCCGGCGCGCTCGACGGCGCCACGGCGGAGGTGCCCGCCGCGGCCGACGTCCTGGCCGACGAGGACGTCCAGCTCGCGCTCTACTGCTGCTACGAGCTGCACTACCGCGGCCTGCCCGGCGTCGACGACCGGTGGGAGTGGGACCCGGGCCTGCTGCGCGTGCGCGCCGTCCTGGAGGCCGCCTTCGAGGCCGCGCTCCGGGCGACCGTGCCCGCCCCGGCGGACGTGGACCCGCGGCACGTGGACGACGCGCTGCGGGCGATCGCGGCCGACGACGACGCCCCGTCGGTCGCCCGCCACGTCGAGCGGCGGGCCACCGCGGACCAGGTCCGCGAGCTGCTCGTGCACCGCTCCGGCTACCAGCTGAAGGAGGCCGACCCGCACTCGTTCGCCCTGCCCCGCCTCTGGGGCCGCCCGAAGTCCGCGATGGTCGAGATCCAGGTCGACGAGTACGGCGGCGGCAAGCCCGACCGCATCCACGCGGACCTCTTCGCGGCCACCATGCGGGCCCTCGGGCTCGACGGCTCCTACGGCGCGTACCTCGACGTCCTGCCGGCGACGACGTTGGCGACGGTGAACCTCGCGTCGTTCTTCGGCCTGCATCGCCGGCTGCGGGGCGCCTGCGTCGGGCACCTCGCGCTGACCGAGATGACCTCGTCGGTCCCGTCGCGCCGCTACGCCGCGGGCCTGCGCCGGCTCGGCTTCGACACGGCCGAGGCCACCGACTTCTTCGACGAGCACGTCGAGGCCGACGCGGTCCACGAGTCGATCGCCGCGGTCGACCTGGCCGGCGGCCTCGCGCTGCAGGACCCGGAGATGGGCCGTGACGCGCTCTTCGGCGCCGCGGCGCTCGTGGTGCTCGAGGCCCGCTTCGCCCGGGCGCTGATGTCGGCGTGGGAGGACGGTCGCCCGTCGCTCCTCGCGGCGCTGGCGAGCCCGGCGGGCTGACGACGGGCCGGCCGCGCGGTGGGCCGCCCGTCGCCCCGCGAGGCGCCGGTGATGGCCTCGCCGCTGCCCGGCCCCGCGTCCGGTCAGCCCCGCCGGACCCCGTCGAGGAAGACGTCGACGAAGCCGTCGGCCACCTGGTCGGCGTCCAGCCGGCCGCCGGGGACGAACCACAGCGCGGTGTGGTTGACCATGCCGAGCAGCCCCAGCGCCGCGAGCTGGGGGTCGGCGATCGCCAGCTCGCCGTCCCGGACGCCCTGCTGCAGGATCCCGACGAGCAGCTCCTCGAACGCCCGGCGGTCGCGGCGGATCGCGTCCCACGCGGGCTCGCGCTCCAGGGTCCGGCGCTCCTGCTCGAAGACCGCGACGTGGTCGCGGTGGGACTCGACCTGGCGCATCCAGACGCGGGTCATCGTCCGCAGGCGGTCGACGGCGGACGCGGGCGCGTCGGGCCCCTCGACGGCCAGGGTGACGCGCTCGAGCAGCGGGCCCATCAGGTCGTCGAGGATCCGCGTCAGGGCCTCGGACTTCGACCCGATGTAGTGGTAGAGCCCGCCGCGCGCCAGGCCGGTGGCCGCGATCAGGTCGTCGATCGAGGTGCCGTGGTAGCCGCGCTCGGCGAAGACCCGGGCGCACGCGTCGAGGACCTCGCGCTGCCGCGAGTCGTACTTCTGCCGCAGCGTGGGGCTCTTGGGTGGGTCGGCCATCGGTCGTGGAGCTTGGCGGAATCGACGAAGCGGGCGTCGCCGGAGAAGCCCGGACTTGATTTTTATACCGTTTGGTCGGTAGAAGTCCAGGCATGGATCTGGATCTGCCCGAAGACGCGCTCGAGCTGCGCAAGGTCGTCCGCGAGTTCGCGGTGCAGGAGGTCGCCCCGGTGGCCGAGGAGCTCGACCGCACGAAGGCGTTCCCGTACGAGCTCGTCGCGAAGATGGGCGAGCTCGGGTGGATGGGCATCCCGTTCCCGGAGGAGGTCGGCGGCTCCGGCGGCACGACGCTGCAGTACGCCGTGGCCGTCGAGGAGCTCACCCGCATCGACTCGTCCGTGGCGATCACGATGTGCGCGCACACGTCGCTCGGCACGCAGCCGATCTGGCTCTTCGGCGACGACGCGCAGAAGGCCGAGCTGCTCCCGGACCTCTGCGCCGGCCGGAAGCTCGGCGCGTTCGGGCTGACGGAGCCGGAGGCCGGATCGGACGCCGGCAACGTCAAGACGCGCGCGACGCTGCAGGACGGCACCTGGACGATCGACGGCACGAAGCAGTTCATCACCAACGCCGGGACGGACATCTCCGGCCACGTCGCGATCACCGCCGTCACGGGCGAGTTCACCGACGCGAAGGGCCGGACGCGCCCGGAGATCTCGAACCTCATCGTCCCCAACGGCACGCCCGGCTACGAGCCCGGGGTGCCCTACCGCAAGATGGGTTGGAACGCGTCGGACACCCGTCCGCTCTCGTTCGCCGGCGCCGAGGTGCCGGAGGGGAACCTGCTCGGCCCGCGCGGCGGCGGCTTCAAGCAGTTCATGAAGATCCTCGACGGCGGCCGGATCGGCGTCGCCGCGATGGGGCTCGGCCTGGCGCAGGGCGCGCTGGACGAGGCCGCGGCGTACGCGAAGTCGCGCAACGCGTTCGGAGGTCCGATCGCGCGGTTCGGCCAGATCCAGGCCAAGATCGCGGACATGGCGACGGAGATCGAGGCCGCGCGCCTGCTCGTCTACCGCGCCGCCGCGCTGAAGGACGCCGGCCGCGACTTCTCGCTCACCGCCGCGCAGGCGAAGCTCAAGACCGGCCGCCTCGCGGTCAAGGCGTCGGAGGAGGCCGTCCAGATCCACGGCGGCTACGGCTACATGGAGGAGTACCCCGTGTGCCGCTTCTACCGCGACGCGAAGATCCTGACCATCGGCGAGGGCACCGACGAGGTGCAGCAGATGGTCATCTCCCGCGCCGTCCTGGCGTAAGGCGATGCGCGCCGCCGCCGTCGTGCCCTCCCTGTCGGTCCGCGCCAGCGCGGCCCGCCGGACCCGCGGGCGGTCCGATGCCTGATCGCGTCCTGATCGCCAACCGCGGCGAGATCGCGGTGCGCGTCGCCCGGACCCTGCGCGAGCGGGGGATCGAGTCGGTGGCCGTGTTCTCGCCGGAGGACGCCGGGGCGCCGCACGTACGGGCGTGCGACCGGGCCGTGGCGCTGCCGGCCGACCCCGAGCGCTCCCCGTACCTGGACGTCGAGCGGCTGGTCCGGATCGCCCGCGACACCGGCTGCGACGCGGTCCATCCGGGCTACGGGTTCCTCGCCGAGCGCGCGGACGCCGCGCGGGCGTTCACGGACGCCGGCGTGACGTGGATCGGGCCGCCGCCGGCCGCGATCGACCTGCTCGGGGACAAGATCCGGTCGAAGGAGACCGCGGCGGCGGCCGGCGTGCCGGTCGTGCCGGGGCTGGAGGGCTCCGACGTCGACGAGGCCGCGGTGGCCGCGTTCGCGGAGCGCGTCGGGCTGCCGCTGCTCTTGAAGGCGACCGCCGGCGGCGGCGGCAAGGGGATGCGGCGCGTCGACGACGCCGCGGCGATCCCGGCGGCGGTCGACGCCGCGCGGCGGGAGGCGCTGGCGGCGTTCGGCCGTGGCGAGCTGCTGGTCGAGCGGCTGGTGACGCCGGCGCGGCACGTCGAGGTGCAGGTCGCCGTCGACGAGCACGGCGGGGCATGGGCGATCGGCGAGCGGGAGTGCTCGCTGCAGCGCCGCCATCAGAAGGTGCTGGAGGAGGCGCCCGCGGCGTGCCTGACGGCGGAGGAGCGGACGGCGCTGCACGAGGCCGCGGTGCGGCTGGCCGTCGCCGCGGGCTACCGCAACCTCGGGACCGTGGAGTTCCTGCTCGACGTGTCCGGGGCGGGGCCCGGCGCCCGCGACTCCGCTCCGGCCGGAGCGGGCGCCGGCCCGCGGGACGGCGCGGCCCCGGGCTCCGAGCCACGGCCCTTCTACTTCCTGGAGATGAACGCGCGGCTGCAGGTCGAGCACCCGGTCACGGAGCTCGTCCACGGCCTCGATCTCGTCGCGTTGCAGCTGCGGATCGCCGACGGCGAGCCGCTGTCGGCGGGCGGGGCGGGAGCCTCGGTCGTTCGCGGCGGCACGGCCTCCGGTGCCGTCGCGTGCGGCGACGGGAACGTGGGGACGGCGGGCGTGACGCCCGGTCCGCCGCCGGCGGTCGGGCACGCGATCGAGGCGCGGATCACCGCGGAGCGCATCGCGGCCGGCCCCGACGGTCCGCGCTTCCTGCCGGCGATCGGCCCCGTGCTCGCGTACGAGGAGCCGACCGGCCCGGGCGTGCGCGTCGACTCCGGGATCGAGGAGGGGACGGTCGTCACGACGTCGTTCGACCCGATGCTGATGAAGGTCATCGCGTTCGGCCGCGACCGGGCGCAGGCCATCGAGCGGCTCGACCGCGCGCTCGCGGGCCTCGTGATCCTGGGCGTCGAGACGAACGCGGGGTTCCTGCGGCGGCTGCTCGCCCGCGACGAGGTGGTCGCGGACGAGGCGACGACGACGCTGCTGGAGGAGCTGCTCGCCGAGCCCGAGGCCGGTGCCGAGCTCGCGGCCCCGCCGGTCGCCGCGCGCGACCGGGCGTTGGCCGCGCTCGCGCAGGACCGGCACGGCCGCGCCGCGGAGGCCGCGGGGCCGGGCGGGTTCGCGACCCCGGACGCCTGGCGGATCGGCGCCGCCGGCCGGGTGCGGCTGGAGCTGCAGGACCCCGACGACGCGCGGATCGACGTGTTGGTCGGCGTCGGGGCCGAGGGGCTCGAGGTCACGATCGGCGCAGGATCGGCCGGGCATGCCGACCCCGGCGCCCGCACTGCGACCGACGGCCCCTGGACGTGGCTGCACGACGCCGGCGGCACCTGGTCGTGGCGCGACGTCCCCGAGGTCGCGAGCGGCCCGGGAGCGGTCGCGGGCGGGCTGGTCGCGCCGCTGCCCGGCGTCGTCCTGGCGGTGCGTGCGGCGATCGGCGACCGGGTGTCGGAGGGGCAGTCGCTGGTGGTGATGGAGTCGATGAAGATGGAGCTGGACGTCGCGGCGCCGTACGACGGGACGGTGACCGCGCTGGACGTCGCGGTCGGCGACCACGTCGCGCGCGGCGCGGTGCTGGCGGCCGTGGAGGAGCAGGCATGAGCACCGACGACGCGCGGGCCGGGGCCCGCCTCCGGGAGACCGACGAGGGGACGGGCGCATGAGCACCGAGACGACGACGATCGACGCCGAGACGACGAGTCCGGACACGGCGGCGCCCGCGTCCAACCGCGACCGGCACCTCGCGCTGATCGACGACCTGCAGTCGCGGCTGACCCGCATCGCGGGCGGTGGTGGGCAGAAGGCCCGCGACCGCCACACCGGCCGCGGCAAGCTGCTGGCGCGGGACCGGATCGACCGGCTGATCGATCCGTTCTCGCCGTTCCTGGAGGTCGCGCCGCTGGCGGCGGAGGAGGTCTACGACCACGACCTGCCCGCCGCCGGGGTGGTGGCCGGGATCGGCCGGGTGCACGGGCGCGAGGTGATGATCGTCGCCAACGACGCGACGGTGAAGGGCGGCTCGTACTACCCGCTCACCGTCAAGAAGCACCTGCGCGCGCAGGAGATCGCGCTGGAGAACCACCTGCCGTGCGTGTACCTCGTGGACTCCGGGGGCGCGTTCCTGCCGCGGCAGGACGAGGTCTTCCCCGACCGCGAGCACTTCGGCCGGATCTTCTTCAACCAGGCGAACCTGTCGCGGGCGGGGATCGCGCAGATCGCGTCGGTCATGGGCTCCTGCACCGCGGGCGGCGCGTACGTGCCGGCGATGAGCGACGAGACGGTGATCGTCAAGGACCAGGGCACGATCTTCCTCGGCGGCCCGCCGCTGGTGAAGGCCGCCACCGGCGAGACCGTCAGCGCGGAGGACCTCGGTGGCGGCGACCTGCACGCCCGCACCTCCGGCGTCGTGGACCACCTGGCCGACGACGACGCGCACGCGCTGCAGCTCGTCCGCCGGATCCTGAAGACCGTGCCGCGCGGCCGGCAGCCCGTCGGCCCGACGTCGGCCGAAGGCGTCTGGCCGGCCGGGACGGTCGCGCCGTGGGAGACCCGTCCGTCGGTCGAGCCGGTGCTGGACCCGGAGACCCTGCTGGACGTCGTGCCGACGGATCCGCGGGAGCCGTACGACGTGCGGGAGGCGATCGCGCGGATGGTCGACGGCGGCGAGCTGCACGAGTTCAAGCCGCTCTACGGCGACACGCTGGTCTGCGGCTTCGCGCACGTGCACGGTCACCCGGTGGGGATCCTCGCCAACCAGGGGGTCCTCTTCCGCGAGAGCGCGCTGAAGGGCGCGCACTTCGTGGAGCTGTGCGACGAGCGCGGCATCCCGCTGCTCTTCCTGCAGAACGTCGCGGGGTTCATGGTCGGCCGCGAGTACGAGGCCGGCGGCATCGCCAAGGACGGCGCCAAGCTCGTCGCCGCCGTGGCGACGACCCGGGTGCCGCGCCTGACCGTGGTGATCGGCGGGTCCTACGGGGCGGGCAACTACGGCATGTGCGGCCGGGCGTACTCGCCCAGGTTCATGTGGATGTGGCCCAACGCGCGGATCTCGGTGATGGGCGGCGAGCAGGCCGCCACCGTCCTCACCACGATCCGCGACGACCAGGCCGCCGCGCGGGGCGAGACGTGGGACCCGGACGAGCGGCAGGCGTTCGGCGACGGCCTGCGCGACCAGTTCGAGCGGCAGGGCAACCCGATCTACGCCTCGGCGCGCCTGTGGGACGACGGGGTCATCGACCCCCGCGACACGCGCCGGGTGATCGGCCTCGCGCTCGACGCCTGCGCGAACGCGCCGCTGGAGCCCGTGAAGCGCCCGCTCTTCCGGATGTAGGGCGGGCGCCTGCCGCCGGGGGCGCGGGACCGTGGGGCGCCGGCGCCGGGCCGCCGACCGCGCTCCGGCCGGCTCCCCGCCCTACTCGGCCACCTGCAGCTGGGACGTGCAGAGCCAGAACGCTTCGTGGATCCGCATGTCCGCGACGCCGTCGAGCTGCAGCGCGTAGAGCCGCGCGTGGGTCGTCGCGAGCCGCACCGCGCGGTCCGGGTGCGGCGGGCGGCCGACCGCGGCGACCGGGCCGTCGGCGTCGGCGACCACCAGGTCGCGCGCGCCCGGCGGGTGCGGGGACGGCTCCAGCCGTGCGTGGTCGTCGGGCGTCGCCCGGCGGATCGCGAGCGGTCCGCGGACCCGGTCGGCGTCGACCGCCCAGACGGGGACGCCGGTCTCCGCCAGCGCGATCAGGAGCGCGTCCGCCGGCAGCCCGCGGTGGGGGAACCCGCCGTCGGCGAGCCGGCGGAAGAACGCCTCCTCCTGCGGCGGCCGGTCGGCGTCGGGGTCGCGGCCCATCGCCTTGTAGAGCGCCCGGAACGCGGCGGGCACCGGCGCGAGGTGCATCGTCAGCACGTCGTGGCCGTCGACGCTCGTGGACAGCCGCGCCAGGCGGTCCTTCGACCACGCCGGGCTCTTGCGTGCCGTCCGGATCGGCACCGTCAGCTCCAGCAGCGCCAGGCCCGGGTGCACGGCGGCGGCGTCCGCGGCGACGAGGCCGACGGTCGGCGGGGGCGCCTCGGGGGTCGGTGGGTGCTCGTCGATGGCGCGGGGGTTCGGTGGCACGTCGGTCTTTCGGGGCGCTCGCGTCTGCGCGCAGGCTACGGGCAGGGACGGCTCCCGGGGCCCGGATTCGGCGGATCGGGGACGGCGGGAGGGATGGGCCGGCGGCCCCCGGGCGGCCCCGCCGGCCGCGACCGGCGAGGCCGGACCCGCCCGGGATCATCACGGCCTAGTACTACCGTACCGCCTGCGGTACGGTTCGGAGTATGAGCGCCGACCGACTCCTGCCGTCCGCCGACGCCGAGGAGCTCGTCGGTCTGGCGCGGGATCTCGCCGCGGGGGAGCTCGCGCCCTTCGCGGCGCGGGCGGAGGCGGACCACGCCTTCCCGCGGGAGACGTTCCGGCACCTCGGCGAGCTCGGCCTCCTGGGCATGCCGTACGACGAGGCCTACGGCGGCGCCGGCCTCGGCTACGAGGTCTACCTGCAGGCGCTCGAGGAGCTCGCCGGCGCGTGGGCCAGCGTCGCGGTCGGCGTCTCCGTGCACGTGATGTCGTGCTACCCGCTGGCGACGTTCGGGACCGACGAGCAGCGGGCGCGCTGGCTGCCGGACATGGTCGGCGGCGCGCTCCTCGGCGGCTACTGCCTGTCGGAAGCCGACGCCGGCTCCGACCCCGCCGCGATGCGCTGCCGCGCCGAGCGGGTCGACGGCGGCTACCGCCTGACGGGCTCCAAGGCGTGGGTCACCCACGGCGGCGAGGCCGACTTCTACACGGTCTTCGCGCGCACGTCGGACCACCGCTCGCGCGGGATCTCGTGCTTCCTCGTGCCCGCGGACGCCGATGGCCTCTCCGCCGGCAAGCCCGAGTCGAAGATGGGCCTCACCGGTTCGACGACCGCCACGATCGAGCTCGACGGCGTGGTCGTCGCCGAGGAGCGCCTGATCGGCGACGAGGGCCAGGGCCTGCAGATCGCGCTCTCCGCCCTGGACTCCGGGCGCCTCGGGATCGCGGCCGCCGCCGTCGGCCTGGCGCAGTCCGCACTCGACCACTCGGTCCACTACGCCGCGGGCCGCGAGACGTTCGGCAAGCCGATCATCGAGCACCAGGGCCTCGGCTTCCTGCTCGCCGACATGGCCGCGGCCGTCGACTCGGCACGGGCGACCGTCCTCGACGCGGCGCGCCGCCGCGACCTCGGCCGGCCGTTCGCGCGCCAGGCGTCGGTCGCCAAGCTCGTCGCCACCGACGCCGCGATGCGCGTCACGACGGACGCGGTCCAGGTCCTCGGCGGCGCCGGCTACACGACGGAGTTCCCGGTCGAGAGGTTCATGCGCGAGGCGAAGATCATGCAGATCTTCGAGGGCACCAACCAGATCCAGCGGATGGTCATCAGCCGTCACCTGCAGAAGGACGATGCGTCCGCGACGATCCGGGCGACCCGCACCGGGTCCCGCGCGGCCTGACCCGCCGCCCGGCGGTCGCGACCACCCGCGACCGCCCCACGAACGACGAGGAGCAGCACAGGATGCAGATCAGCGGAGCAGGGGCGGTCGTCTTCGGCGGCGCGTCCGGACTCGGCGAGGCCACGGCCCGCCGGCTGGCGCAGGAGGGCGCGTTCGTCGTCGTCGCGGACCTCGCGACGGACCGGGCCGAGGCCCTCGCGGCCGAGATCGGCGGCGTCGCCGTCACCTGCGACGTGCTCGACGAGGCGACGGTGCAGGCCGCCGTGGATGCCGCGGGCGAGGCCGAGCGGGGCCTGCGGGTCGCGGTCGTGTGCGCCGGCCTCGCGACGCCCGGCAAGCTCCTGGGCCGCTCGGGCCCCACGCCCCTGGACCGCTTCGCGACGGTCATCCAGGTGAACCTCCTCGGCACGATCAACGCGCTGCGCCTGGCCACGGGCGCGATGGCGTCGGCGGAGCCCGACGCGGTCACCGGCGAGCGCGGCGTCTGCGTCCTGACGGCGTCCGCCGCCGCGTACGACGGTCAGATCGGCCAGGTCGCCTACGCCGCGTCCAAGGGCGGGGTCGTCGGGCTGACGCTGCCGGTGGCGCGCGAGCTCGCCGCGCACGCGATCCGTGTGGTGACGATCGCCCCCGGCCTCTTCGACACCCCGATGATGTCCGGCCTGCCCGAGCAGGTCCGCACGGACCTCGCCGCGACCGTCCCGTTCCCCTCCCGTCTCGGTGACCCGGCCGAGTACGCCGACCTCGTCGAGCACGTCGTGACGAACGCGATGCTCAACGGCGAGGTCATCCGCCTGGACGGCGCGGTGCGGATGGCGCCGCGCTGAGCCGCGGGCGGCCGTCGCGACGCGGAAGAGCGTCGCGCTCCGACGGAGGGCGGTCGTCGCGACGCGACGGCCGGCCTCACGGCGTGGTATGCAAGATCCGCATACGCGCGGGCAGCGATCAAATATGCAGAAATCGCATCAATGCCCGGAAGCGCGGTAACATGCAAGAACCGCAACCTCTGGACCCTCCGTGCGCTACCCGATCCGATCCGGGGACGACCTCACCCGAACGCTCCAGGCCGAACGCCGCCGGCGCGGCCTGACCCAGCACGACGTCGGCGAGCTCACCGGCCTCGACCAGACCTACCTCTCGCGGTTGGAGACCGATGGCGCGGCGCTGCAGCTCGCCCGCGTCGTCTCCGCGCTGCGACGTCTCGGCGCGACGATCGAGGTCCGTTTCGACGACGGCGGCCCCGCGGACGTGGCGCCGGCCGGCGCGCCGGAGGCCGCGGGCGACGCCCGGGTCGACGACACCGATGGCTAGGGCGACCGACCTCTGGCTCGACGGGATGCTCGTCGCGCACGCGCAGTCCCGGGACGGCGCCGAGGTGCGGATCCGCTACTCCCGCGACGCGATCGAGCGCTGGCCGGCGTTCTCGCCGGTCCTCTCCTGCTCTCTGCCGCTCGGTCCGGGCCGCCAGGACGGGACGCCGTTCGCCCGCGGCCTGCTGCCCGAGGGCGCGGCCCTCGCCGCCTTGGCGAAGGAGGCGCGGGTCGCGCAGACCTCGACCTTCGACCTCCTGCGGCGCTTCGGGCGCGACGTCGCCGGGGCGCTCGTGGTCTCGGACGATCCGCCGGAGGCACGCGCCGGGGGCGTCGTCCCGTACGCCGGCGACGAGCTCGAGGCGGCGGTCGCCGACCTCGACGGCCACCCGCTGGACCTCCGCGACGACAGCGAGCTGTCGATCGCCGGGTTCCAGGACAAGCTGCTGCTCGTCGCCCGCGACGACGGGTCCTGGGGCCGGCCGGTCGGCGGGCGGCCGTCCACGCACATCCTCAAGCGCGACCACCCCGTCCACCGCGGGATCGTCGCCGCGGAGGCCGCGGCGCTCCGCCTGGCCCGGGCCGCGGACCTGACGACCGTCACGCCGCAGGTCGTGGGGCTCGGGGGGTACGACTGCCTGATCGTCGATCGGTTCGATCGCCGGGTCACCGCCGCGGGCACGGTGCGGGTGCACCAGGAGGACCTCTGCCAGGCCACCGGCACCGACGTCGAGGGCGACCGGGGGCGCGCGAAGTACGAAGGGCACGGGGGGCCGGGATTCCGCGCCCTCGCCGACCTGCTCGACGCGTACGCGGACGAGCCGGTCGCGCAGCTCCGGCGGCTCGTGCGGGTGATGGTCTTCACCGTGCTGATCGGCAACGGCGACGCGCACGGCAAGAACCTCGCGCTGCTGCACCCGGACCCGAAGAGCGTGGAGCTCGCATCGCTCTACGACACCGTGCCGACGGTCCTGTGGCCGGCGCTGAAGGACCGGGCGGCGATGCACGTCGCCGGGCGCACGACGCTGTCGGAGGTGACGGCCCACGACCTCGTCGCCGAGGCCCGCTCGTGGCGGCTGTCGCGGACCGACGCGACGCGGCAGGTGCGGGAGTCGTGCGCGATGCTCGCGGACCTCGTGGGCGTGTGCGGGCACCGCGACCTCGAGCGACAGGTCACCTCCCGGGCGGCGACGCTGGGCGCGTGACCGGGCATTCGCTGTCCCGGCCGCCGTCCCTCGGGCGCCCGGCCCGCCACGCCGCCGCGTCCCTGGCCCTCAGCCGGTGACGTCGCGACCGATCAGGTGCCGCGCGATGACCCACTGCAGGACCTCGTTGGCGCCCTCGAAGATCTCGAGGATCTTGGCGTCGCGGTAGATCTCCTCGAGGCGGTACGTCTCGCCGGTGGCGCCCATCTGGCGGGCGAAGCCGTAGCCGCCGTGGACCTGCAGCGCGTCGCGGGCGACGTCGTTGGCCAGGCGCGTGGCGTAGCTCTTGGCCATCGACGCCTCGGGCTCGCCGGAGCGGTCGCCGAGGTCCATCCGCATCGCGGCCTTCTGGTAGAGCGAGCGGGCGCACTCGATCTCGGTCGCGTGGGCGGCGAGCCGGTACTGCCAGTGCTGCATCTCGCCGATCAGCTTGCCGAACAGCTTGCGCTCGCGGACCCGGGCGACGGCGAGGTCCAGCGCGGCCTGCGCGACGCCGACGCCGGCGGCGGCGATCCCGACGCGCCCCGCGGCGAGGGAGCCGAGCGCGACGCCGAGCCCGCGGCCGGGCTGCCCGAGGCAGTGGTCGTGCGGGACGTGGACGTCCTCCAGCACGATGTCGGCGGTGATCTGGCCGTGGTGGCCCATCTTCGTGTCGGGCGGGCCGATCGACACGCCCCGGTTGTCCTTCAGCGGGATCAGCAGCATCGTGCACGCGTCCTCCTCGCCGTCGCGGCAGAGCATGCAGACCCAGTCGGCGACGATCGAGTTGGTGATCCAGCGCTTGCGGCCGGTGACGGTGAAGCCGTCCTCGGTGCGGGTCGCGACGGTCTTCAGCGCGGACGGCGTCAGGTCGGACGAGGCGTCGGGTTCGGTGGTCGCGAACGAGAAGACCTGCTCGCCGGAGATCAGCTTCGGCAGCAGCTCGGCCTTGATGTGGTCCTCCGCCCAACGCAGCGTCTGGGCGACGAGGATGCACTGCCCGTCGTAGACGCCCGCGATGCTCGAGCTCTCGTAGGCGATCTCCTCGGTCGCGATGCAGGTGCCGAGCGTGCGGTGGGTCAGGCCCGCGCCGTGCTCGCCCTCGAACGGGTAGGCGAAGACGCCCGCCGAGGCGAGGCCGCGGAAGGCCTCCCACGGGAAGGCGTCGGGCGTCTCGAGCTGACGGCCGATCTCGCGCGCCGTCGGGGCCAGGTGCTCCGCGACCGCCGCGCGGACGTCGGCGCGGACGTCCTTGACGTCGTCGGGCAGGAAGACGTCGTGCCAGAGCCGGTCCTGGGTGCGGTCCGGCGAGGTGGAGGGCGGGGCGGTGGCCATGGTCCCATCCTCGTCGGCGGGGCCTGCGGGCGCATCAGCCCGGCGGGAGAGGCGGGCCCCCCGAAGGGCGTCAGCGGGCGCCCGCCCGCGGGGCTCGCCCCGTCGGGAGAGGCGAACCCCCCGGAGGGCCGCTGGCGCCGCGACGCTCGTCCGTGGGAGGTTGGGTGCTCCGCCCGCGACCGCTGGAGCCGTCCCCGATGCACCCCGGAGCCTTCCCGCCCGATCACCCCGCCGTCGTCATGGCCACGAGCGGCCGCTCCGTGTCCTACGGCGAGCTCGACGCCGCCGCGAACCGCTACTCCCGGCTCTTCCACGACCGCGGGTTGCGGCCGGGGGACCACGTCGCGCTGGTCGTCGAGAACGCGATCGCGTTCCTCGAGCTGGCGTGGGGCGCGCACTACGCGGGTCTGCTCTACACGGCCGTCTCCACCCGGCTGACCCCCGAGGAGGTCGCCTACGTCGTGGTGGACTGCGAGGCCGGGGCGCTCGTCGTGTCGGCCCGGTACACGGAGACCGCGGCGGCGCTGGACGGCCTCGTCCCCGCGGCGGTCGAGCGGCTCTCCGTCGGCGGCGCCATCCCGGGCTGGCCCGCCGTCGAGGACGCCGCGGCGGGGTTCGACGCCACGCCGCTGCCGGGCGAGCGGGTCGCCGGCCGGGACATGCCCTACTCCTCCGGCATCACGGGCCGGCCCAAGGGCATCAAGCCGCGCGAGCTCGTCGCGCCGCTCGACGACGCCCCGATCATCGTCACGCCGATCCTCCGCGACATGCTCGGCGTCGGCGCCGACAGCGTGTACCTGACCCCGGCGCCGCTCTACCACGCGGCCCCGCTGCGCTTCTCGATGGCGGTCCACCAGCTCGGCGGCACCGTCGTCGTGATGGAGCGCTTCACGCCCGAGTCGGCGCTCGACGTGCTCCGCGACCGCGGCGTCACGCACACGCAGATGGTCCCGACGATGTTCGTCCGGCTGCTGCGGCTCCCGGCGGAGGTCCGCGCCGCGGCCGACGTCTCGAGCCTGCGCGTCGTCATCCACGCCGGCGCGCCCTGCCCCGTCGACGTGAAGCGCCAGATCATCGACTGGTGGGGTCCGATCGTCCACGAGTACTACGCGTCGACCGAGGCGTGCGGGCTGACGTGGGTGACGAGCGAGCAGTGGCTCGCGCACCCCGGGACCGTGGGGAAGGCCGCGATCGGCGTGCCGCACGTCCTGGGCGACGACGGGACGGAGCTCGGGCCGGGCGAGATCGGCACGATCCACTTCTCTGACGGCCCGCCGTTCGAGTACCACAACGATCCGGCCAAGACGGCCGAGGCGCACGACGCGCGCGGCTGGGCGACCTGCGGCGACATCGGCCGGATCGACGAGGACGGCTTCCTCTACCTGACCGACCGCAAGAGCTTCACGATCATCTCCGGCGGGGTCAACGTCTACCCTCAGGAGGCCGAGGACGTCCTGATCTCCGACCCCGCCGTCCTCGACGCCGCGGTCTTCGGGATCCCCCACGCCGACCTCGGCGAGCAGGTCCACGCGGTGGTCCAGCTCGTGTCGCCGGTGGGCCCGGGCGAGCACCAGGACGCCGAGCGCACCCGCCTGCTCGCCCTCTGCCGCTCGCGCCTGGCGGACGTGAAGTGCCCGCGGTCGCTGGACTTCCGCGCGGAGCTCCCGCGCCACGACACCGGCAAGCTCTACAAGCGGCTGCTCGTCGACGAGTACCGGGCGCGCCTCGAGGCGTAGGGACGCGGCGCCGGGCCGGTCCCGGGTCGCGGCGGGGCCGCCGAGTCGCTCGCTCAGACCAGCAGCGCCCCGCCGTCGACCGTCACCACGGTGCCGGTCGTGAAGCCCGACCCCACGAGGTGCAGGATCGTCCGGGCGATGTCCTCCGCCTCGCCGACGCGGCCGGCGGGCAGGGCGTCGGCGGTCGTCGCGTAGAGCGCCTCGCGGTCCGCGGGGTCCATGCCGCGCCAGAGGTCGGTGCGGACGATCCCGGGGGAGACCGCGTTGACCCGCAGCGGCGCGAGCTCGACGGCCAGGGCGCCGGTGAGGCCCTCGACCGCGGCGCAGACCGTCGCGCCGACGGTCCACCCGGCCTGCGGGCGGGCACCGGCGATGCCCGTCGTCAGGACGATCGAGCCGCCCGGGCGCAGCAGGCGGTGGGCGTGCTTGACCGCCGCGTACGCGCCCCAGACGCGCAGGTCCAGCGCGCGGCGGGCGACGTCGACCGGCGTGTCGTCGACGAGGCTCAGGACGAGCTCCTCGCCCGCGGTGTAGACGAGGTGGTCGTGGCGGCCGATCGCGTCGAGCGCGGCGCGGGTGGCGGCCTCGTCGGTGAGGTCGACGACGCGGCCCTCGGCGGTGCCGGGCAGGCGCTGCAGCGCGGCCTCGACGCGGGCGGCGCTGCTCGACGCGACGACGACGTGGGCGCCCTGCTCCGCGGCGAGCTCGGCGGTGGCGAGGCCGATGCCCGAGGTGCCTCCGAGGAGGACGATGCGCTGGTCTTCGAACGTCATGGTGGTGCTCCGTGCTGCGGTTGATCGGTGCATCGATCGTGCTCCCCGGCAGCCGCCGCGTCCAAGGCCGATCGGGTCGCCTGTGATGCCGTGACCGCATCACGGGCGCGGTAGCGTGGAGGTGGGAGCGGGCCCGTGAGGGCCGTCCCGTCCGACCATGGATCTCGACCTCCGCAGGCTCCGCGCGTTCGTCGCCGTCGCCGAGCACCTCCACTTCCGCCGCGCCGCGGAGCAGCTGCACGTCGCGCAGCCGGCGCTCAGCCGCCAGATCCGGGCGCTCGAGCGCGACCTCGGCGTCACCCTGTTCGCGCGCGACCGCCGGTCGACCGCGCTGACACCGGCCGGGAACCAGCTGCTGGAGGACGCGCCCGCGCTCCTCGCCGCCGCCGACGCGGCCCGCCGCCGGGTCCAGCGCGCCGAGCGCGGACGCGACCACCTCGTCGTCGGCTTCCGCGCGGGCATCACGGTCACGGCCGCGACCGCCGCGTTCGCGCTCGCCTGCCCCGATGTCGTCGTCGACGTCCGACGCGTGGAGTGGGACGGCTCGCGGGCGCTGACCGCGTTCGTGGCGGCGGCGCGCGGCGCGGTGGGCGGCGCCTGACCGGTCGCGCCGCGGACGCCGGCGCCCGCGCGTCTCGTCACGCGGCCGCCGCGGCCGGCGACGTCGTCGCGGGTTCAGTCCCGCAGCAGCAGCGCGACGAGGTCGTCGCACGCCGAGGACCATTGCGCCCGCACGCGGTCGGGCGGGTGTCCCAGGAGGATCAGCGACGCGTAGCCGCGGGCGGTGCTGACGGCCATCGTCCAGCGCGCGTCGACGACGGCCGGGTCGTGGCCCGTGCCGCCGAGCAGCTCGCGGCCCATCGCCTGGATCTGGGGGCCGACGGTGCGCTCGCCGTCGGCGATCGCGGCACGCAGCTCCTCGCTGCCGCGGGCGGCGAGGGCGAGCTCCAGCGTGGTGGCGAAGAGCGGGCCCGCGTACTGCTCGAGCGCCAGGTCGAGCGTGCGGCGGATGCGCTCCGCGACCGGCGCGTCGGCCGCGATGCCGTCGCGCAGCTCGGTCATCCGGCGGGCGGCGAGCTCGCGGACCGCCTCGATCAGCAGCTCGTCCTTGGACGCGAAGTGGTGCTGCTGCGCGCCGCGCGAGACCCCCGCGCGGCGGGCGACGCCGGCGGTCGACAGCTCGGCGTAGCCCCGCGCCAGCAGCTCCTCGACGGCGGCGTCGAGGAGGGCGGCTCGGGTGCGGAGGCTGCGCTCCTGCTTGGGCTTCGGGGTGTCGTCCACGGGTGCGTCCTGGGCCGGGGGCGACCCGTGACCGTCGCCGCGGATCGTCGCGGCCGATCGCGGCGGGGCGTCCCGGGGCACGGACCGCGCCGCACCCCGGAGGCCCCTCGTCGCCTAGCGGGCCGGACGGTACACGGTCACGACGGCCGCGCCGCCGAGGCCGATGTTGTGCTGCAGCGCGACCTTCGCGCCGTCCAGCTGCCGGGCGTCCGCCTGGCCGCGGAGCTGCCAGCAGAGCTCGGAGCACTGCGCCAGGCCCGTCGCGCCGAGCGGGTGGCCCTTCGAGATCAGGCCGCCCGACGGGTTGACCAGCGGGCCCGCGCCGCCGTAGGTCGTCGCCTGGGCGTCGACCAGCTCGTGGCCGTGGCCGACCTCGGCGAAGCCCAGCGCCTCGTAGGTGATGAGCTCGTTGGCCGAGAAGCAGTCGTGCAGCTCGACGACGTCGACCTCCGACGCCGCGATGCCGGCCTCGGCGTACGCCTGGTTCGCGGCCGCCTGGCTCATGTCGAAGCCGACGATCCGCATGCAGTCCGTCTCGTCCGCGAACGACGACGCGTAGTCGGTCGTCATCGCCTGGCCGGCGATCTCGACCGCGTGCGACCACAGGTCGTGCTCGTCGACGAAGCGCTCCGAGGCGACGATCGCGCAGGCGGCGCCGTCGGACGTCGGGGAGCACTGGAGCTTCGTCAGCGGCTCGTGGATCATGCGCGCGCCCTTGATCTGGTCGAGCGTGTACTCGTCCTGGAACTGCGCGTACGGGTTGTTGACCGAGTGCTTGTGGTTCTTCCAGCCGATCCACGCGAAGTGCTCGGCCGTGGAGCCGTAACGCTCGATGTGGTCGCGGCCGGCGTTGCCGAACATCGCGGGCGCGAAGGGCGTGCCCTCCGGCGCGCGCAGCGCCGCCATGCGGTCCATGTGCGGGCCCATGGGGTTGGCGTGGTCGGGGAACTTCATCGACAGCGAGCCGCGCTCCATCTGCTCGAAGCCCAGCGCCATCGCGCAGTCCGCCACGCCGTGCTTGACCGCCTGGCGCGCGAGGAACAGCGCCGAGGACCCGGTGGAGCAGTTGTTGTTGACGTTGACGACGGGGATGCCCGTGAGGCCGAGCGTGTAGATCGCGCGCTGGCCCGACGTCGAGTCGCCGTAGACGTAGCCGACGAAGGCCTGCTGCACCGCGTCGTAGGCGACGCCGGCGTCGGCGAGGGCCTTCTCGCCCGCCTCCTTCGCCCACTCGGGGTAGCCGCCCTCCTTGGTGCCGGGCTTGTCGAACGTCGTCATGCCGACGCCGATCACGTACGTGCGGTTGGTCATCCGGGGTCTCCGTCTCTCGGGAGCGCCGCCGTGCGACGCCCGTGGGTCCGACTACGCGACCCACGGTACCAGGGAAACAATCTGCGGTGCTGATTTTTTGCGACCGATGCGTTGGGAGGGTGCGGTCGAGAGTGCGCTCCTTCGCCCCCAGGAAGGACGAACGCACCTTCGAACGGCGGGATCCGTCCCGCCCCGCGCGCCACCCGGTCGAGAGTGCGCTCGTTCGTCCTGAGCAAGGACGAACGCACTCTCGACCGCGGTGCCGCGATCCACCGCAGCCGCCCCGCCTATCGCAGCCGCGCCGCCTGTCGCGGCCGCCCCGCCCCGCCCCGCGGCCCCGCCCTGCCCCGCTCCGCGGCCCCGCTCCGCGGCCCCGCTCCGCGGCCCCGCTCCGCGGCCCCGCGGGCCCGCCCTACCCCGCGCGCAGCCGGTCGAAGAGCGCCCGCCAGCGGTCGGGGTCCGCGCTCTCGGGCAGCGGCACCGGGACCCGCGCGGCGACGTCGCCGTAGCGGTGCAGCAGCTCGTCGACGACCTCCTCGGGGCTGCCGACGACGGCGATCTCGTGCAGGACCTCGTCCGGGATCAGGTCGTTCATCGCCGCCCACTCACCGCGCTTGCTGAGCTCGTTGAGGTCGGTCTGCAGGTCGCCCCAGCCGTGGAGCTCGAGCACCGGCCGGTACGCGGGGGTGGAGCCGTAGAAGGCGATCCGCTCCTTCGCCCACGCGACCGACGCGGTCAGCTCCTCCTCGGTGTCGCCGATCGCCAGCAGGCCGGGGGCGGTGAGCTCGAACCCGTCGAGGCCGGCGTGGCCCGCCCGCTCGCGGCCCTTCAGCAGCGCCGGGATCGTGGCCTCGCGGACGAACCGCTCGGTCGAGAAGTGGTGGCAGATCATGCCGTCGCCGACCTCGCCGGCGACCCCGGTCATCAGCGGCCCGACGCCGGCGAGCAGGACCTTCGGATTGCCGTGCGGGTTGGGGCCCGGGTCGAAGAACGGGGTCATCAGCGTGTGCTTGTAGAACTCGCCGCGGAAGCGGAGGTCCTCGCCGGTCTCCCACGAGTGCCAGATCGCGCGGACCGCCAGGACGAACTCGCGCATCCGCGCCGCGGGCCTGCCCCACGGCATCGAGTAGCGCTTGGTGATGTGCGGCCGGATCTGCGACCCGAGCCCGAGCACGAACCGCCCGCCCGACAGCGCCTGCAGATCGTTGGCCTGGATCGCGACCGTCATCGGGTTGCGCGCGAACGCGACGGCGATCCCGGTCGCCAGCTCCACCCGCTCGGTGCGCTCGGCGGCCACGGCACAGGCGAGGAACGGGTCGGTCTTCATCTCCAGCGCGTGCCAGCCGTCGTACCCGCCGGCCTCGGCCGCGACGGCGCCCGCCGCGGCCGCATCGACGGTGGGGGCGTACGCGGAGCTCTCGACCAGCATGGGCGCATCATCGTGCAGGGCCGGGACCACGTGCGCGCGACGGCCGGTGCGCACGGACGACCGCCCCGCACCCGCGGCCGGTCTAGGGCGTCGCCGGCGGCCCCGCGGGACGCTGCGCCTCCAGTGCCGACTGCACCTTCGCGGCGTCCAGGCCGAGCTCCTTCGCCAGGGCGGCGGCGAGCTCCTTGAACCGGTCGGCCGGGTCGGGGCGCGCGGCCTTCAGCGCGGCGCGGACGTCGTCCTCGCTCTTGCCGGTCTTCTTCGCCAGCGCCGTCACGAGCGCGGAGACGTCGCCGCGCGGGCCGCGACCCGGGCCGCCCTTGCCGGGGCCGACCGCGTCCTTCAGGACCGCCTCCACGTCGGCCGCGTCGACGCCCAGCGCCGTGGCGATCGCCGCGGCGCGCTCGTCCTTGCGGTCGGCCGGCTTGGCCGGGCGGATCTTCTCGAAGGCCGCCTGCAGCTTCGCCTCGGTCACGCCGAGCGCCTTCGCCAGCGCGGCGCCGTCCACGCCGCCGCGGCCGCCGCCGAACCCACGCGGACCGCCGCCGGGGCCGCCCGG
>NZ_JBFAPC010000043.1:0-36831 GCF_040675535.1 Patulibacter sp. NPDC049589
GCCTACGACCGCAAGCTCCACCAGGGGCTCCTGCGCAACCTCGTCGTCCGCGAGGGCACGCGCACGGGCGAGCTCCAGGTGCGGATCGTCACCTCAGCCGTCCCGGTCGGGCGGACGGTGCGCGTCGAGCTGCCGTCCGACGACGTCGAGGCGGTCGCGGCCGCCGAGCGCTTGGAGTCCGCCCCGGGTCTTGGTCCCGTGGTGCTCGTGGTGGCCGGCCCGTGGGGTCCGCCGTTCCTCGGGCCGATCGAGCGGGCGGGGCTCGTGCACGCCGACGGCGGGCCGGCCGCGCTCGAGGCCTGTGGCCGGACGCTCGCCCGGCACGACGTCGACGTCGTGCCGGTCCCGCGCGCGACGGGCCCCGTGGCGCGGGCGCTCCTGCGCGCCGGCTGGGTCGGGCGGTCGCAGCTCGCGGGTCGGGGGCGCGAGGAGGAGGGCCGGTCGCAGTCCGACGCCCGTGAACGCGGGGATCTCGGGTGGTCGTCGCTCACCGGTCGGGGCGGCCCGGAGGACGGCCAGTCGCTGGTCCTCGTCCTCGGGGTCCTGCTCGTGGCCCTGGTCCTCGCGGGCGTCCTGGGTGCGGTGGCGTCGGCCATGGGCGGGCGCGAGGAACGCCAGCGCGCGGTCGACGTCGCCGCCCTGGCGGCCGCCGACCGGATGCGCGCCGACTGGCCGGCGCGGGCAGGGCTCCCGTCGACCCTCGGGATCGACCGCTACCGCGACCGGGCGGTGGCCGCAGCGCGGAAGGCCGCCGCGGCCAACGGCGTGGCCGACGTCGCGGTGACGTTCCCGGACCCGGAGGCCGACGAGGCGGGACCCCTGACCGTGCGCGTCCGCGCGACGGCCACGGCCCGGGTCGCCGGCGTGGCGCTCTCGGCGGGCGCGGAGGCGACGGCGGAGCTCTCGCCGCCGGCGCTGCCGGTCGAGGCCGCCACGGGCGACGAGTACCGCGGGGCCCTGGCGCGCCGGGACGGAAAGCCCATGAGGCCCGATGTCGCCCTCGCCTACGACCGGATGAACGCCGCCGCCACGAAGGCCGGGCACCCGCTGTCGGTGACCAGCGGCTACCGCTCCAACGCGGAGCAGGCGCGCCTCTTCGCCGCCCATCCGGACCCGAAGTGGGTCGCCCGCCCGGGCACGAGCCTGCACCGCATGGGCACCGAGCTCGACCTCGGTCCTCCCGGCGCGTACGGGTGGCTGGCGGCCAACGCCGGGCGGTTCGGCTTCCTCAAGCGGTACAGCTGGGAACCCTGGCATTTCGGCTTCACCCGGGAGGCGGGCTCGGCCCACGTCGCCGAGCAGGGCCGCAATCCGGAGGCTCCTGCGCGCACCGGGGCACTGCCGCCCTGGACCCCCGAGCGGTACCGCCCGACGATCCTCGCCGCGAGCATCCGCTTCAAGGTCTCGGCCGCGCTGCTGGCGGCGCAGCTGAAGCAGGAGTCGGGGTTCGATCCGGGGGCGCGCTCGCCGGTTGGGGCACAGGGGATCGCGCAGTTCATGCCCGGGACGGCGCGCGCGGTGGGGCTGCGGGACCCGTTCGATCCCGACCAGGCGATCCCGGCGCAGGCGAAGCTCATGGCCGGCCTGCTGCGGCGGTTCGGGTCCGTCCAGCTGGCGCTCGCGGCGTACAACGCGGGGGAGGGCAACGTCGCGCCGTGTGGGTGCGTGCCGCCGTTCGCCGAGACCCGCCACTACGTCGCGACGATCATCGCGCTGATGCGCGGGTACGACCCGACGGGCGGGCTCGCGGACGTCTTCGCGATCCGGCTGGTGCGGTGATGCATCGCGTTGCCACGCCGTGGGGGCCGGAAACGCCGCGGACCGGGGCTGTCCGGGGTCCCGGCGTATCCTCGGGGGGATGGCTTCTCGCCCCACGGATGCGGACCGCAAGGAGCGGCTCACCACCCAGCGACGGGCGCTGCCGGACGGCCCGGGCGTCTACCTGTTCCGCGACCGCGGCGGCACGGTGATCTACGTCGGCAAGGCGATCTCGATCCGCAAGCGGGTCGCCAACCACTTCAACAACTCGGTGACGCGCGGCGCGGTCGAGATGGTCGACGTGATCGACGACATCGAGTTCGTCCTCGTGTCGAGCGAGACCGAGGCGCTGCTCGTCGAGAACGGCTTCATCAAGCAGTACCAGCCGCAGTTCAACATCCGGCTGCGCGACGACAAGTCCTACCCGTACATCTGCGTCACGCTCAGCGAGGACTACCCGCGGGTCTACTCGACGCGCGAGAAGCACCGCCCGGGCTACCGCTACTTCGGGCCGTACTCCAACGCCAAGCGCGTCCGCAACACGCTGGACCTGCTCGGGCGCCTGTTCCAGTACCGGACCTGCCGCGGGATCGAGCCCGGCCGGCGTTCCGGATCGCCGTGCCTCGATTACCACATCGAGCGTTGCACGGCCCCCTGTGTCGACTACGTCAGCAAGGCCGAGTACCGCGACTCGATCGACGGCGTCATGGCCTTCCTGGCGGGCCGGTACCGCGAGATCGAGACCGCGATCGAGACCCGGATGAAGGAGGCCGCGGCCGATCAGGACTACGAGCGCGCCGCCCGCGAGCGCGACCGCCTGCAGTCCGTCCGCTCGTTGCTCGAGCGCCAGCGCGTGACGAGCGAGAGCATCGGCTCGCTCGACGCGATCGCCGTCACGGTCGAGGGTGACGACGCCAACGCCCAGGTCTTCCAGGTCCGTGACGGCTCGCTCGTCGACCGCCAGTCGTTCTATCTGACGGGGGTGGCGGGGGAGGCTCTCGCGGCCCGCGCCGAGGCGCTGGAGGCCGCGGCACCCGGCGCGGGGTCCGTCGGCGTCGCCGGGGGCAGCGACGCCGACCCGGGCGCGACGGCGTCCGGGGAGACCGCCGCGTCCGCGGGGCCGGATCCCGTGCCCGAGGGCACGGCCACCGAGGCCGACCCGGCGTCGACCGCCGGGACCGACGGCGACCAGGACCCGGACGACCCCGACGCCGCGGACTTCGACGAGGAGGCGATCCCGTTCGACCCGGCCGTCCCCGGCAGCTTCACGGCGAAGATCGCCGCCGACGACGCGGTCGTCGCCGAGGTGCTCGAGCAGTTCCTGCTGCGCTACTACGCCGGTGCGGTCGTGCCGCCCGTGGTGCTCGTCCCCGACGCCGTCCGCGACCACGCGCCGCTCGCCGCGGCGCTGGCCGAGGTCCGGGGCCGCAAGGTCGACGTCATGACCCCGCAGCGGGGCGACCGGCGGCGGATCCTCGACATGGCGATGCGCAACGCCGAGCTCGCGCTGGGGCAGGAGCGGCTGCGGGCCGAGCGCAGCCGCGAGCAGCGCTCCGGCGCGCTCAGCGACCTGCAGACGGCGCTGGGCCTCGAGCGTCTGCCGATGCGGGTCGAGTGCTACGACATCTCGCACACGATGGGCACCGAGACGGTCGCGTCGATGGTCGTCCTCGAGGGCGGGATGCCGGCGAAGGAGCAGTACCGGCGCTTCGTCATCCGCGACCTCGAGGAGGGGGTCCCCGACGACTTCCGGTCGATGAACGAGGTGCTGCGGCGGAGGATGGCCCAGTGGACCGGCCAGCAGGAGAAGGGCCTCAACGAGCCGGGCCGCGACGCGTCGTTCGCGGCGCTGCCGGACATGATCGTGATCGACGGCGGCAAGGGCCAGCTGTCTGCCGGCATCGGCGCGCTCGAGACGTTCGTCGAGCGCGGCGTCGCGGTCGTGTCGCTCGCCAAGCGGATCGAGGAGGTCTTCCTGCCCGGGAAGAGCGTTCCGGTGATCCTCGGCCACGACACGCCGGGGCTGCAGATGCTCCAGCGCGCCCGCGACGAGGCCCACCGCTTCGCGATCACGCACCACCGCGGGCGGCGCGACAAGAAGCTCACGGCCTCCGTCCTGGACGACCTCCCGGGCGTCGGCCCGGCCCGCCGGAAGGCGCTGATCCAGCACTTCGGCTCGCCCGACGCGGTCATCAGCGCCAGCCGCGACGAGCTCGAGGCGACGCCGGGGCTGCCCGGCAAGCTGGCGCGCGAGATCTACGTCCAGCTCCACCGCGGCGGGTCCTGACCGGCGCCGCCGACGCCGTGGCGCGTGGCACCCGCACCGGTGTCGTCTCAACAAGCCGGCCAGTCGCCCACAGGTCGAGATCGACGTCCCGGCGCTTCGACCGGGTGCGTCGGCGGGCCTCACCGGGCGGTCAACCCCCGGGACCCCGCCCCGCCTCGTCCAGCCGGTCGTCGCCCCAGAGCAGCCGCCCGTCGGCCTCGAGCGTCGGGACGCCGAAGACGCCGCGCGCGTGGGCGGCATCCGTGGCGGTCCGCAGCGCGTCCTTCACACGCTGGGTGCCCGCGGCGTCCAACACGGCGTCGGCGTCGAGTCCCGCGTCCCCGCACGCCGCTCGCAGGACGTGGTCCCGCGAGAGGTCCTCGCCCGTGACGAACATCCGGCCGAACCCGGCCGCGAGCAGCGCGTCCCCGGCGTCCTCGCCGAGCTCGTAGCCGGCCGTGACGACGCGCATCGCCCGCAGGTAGTCGCCGGGCCACGGATCCGGCCAGCGGAGCGCCGGCAGGCCGTAGCGCGCCGCACGCGCCTCGATGTCGGCCATCCCGGCGCGCCGCCGCTCGACGTCGCCGAGGGCCCACGACGAGCGTCCCGTCAGGCGGAACAGGCCGCCGAGCAGCACGGGGCGGATCAGCGGCCGGGCCCCCAGCACCGCCTCCGCCCGGGCGACGGCGAGGTAGGCGAAGGGGGACCCGACGTCGACGTAGAGGAGGGGGCGCGTGCTCATACGTTCTGTATATCGTACGATCGTTCGATGAGCGAGGAGATGCGGGCGGCGACGAAGGCGACGCTCGCCGCCAACGTCCGTCGGCTGCGGGTCGCGTCGCGGGTCTCGATGTCCGAGCTCGCGCGGGCGACGAGCATCGGCAAGGCGACGCTGTCCGCGATCGAGCACGGCCGCGGCAACGCCACGATCGACACCGTGGTGGCGATCGCCGCGGCCCTTCGGGTCACGCCGGCGGACCTGCTCACCGCACCCGAGGGCGAGCCGACCGTCGTCACCCGGGCGCGAACGGGGGAGCCGGTGGCGGGGCCGCTCGGTCCGGGGTGGTTCCTCGACGGCGCCGACGTCGAGGGCGCGGTCGAGCTCTGGGACCTGCGGCTGGGCCCCGCGGAGCGGCGCGAGCTCCACCCGCTCCCGGCCGGGCGCCGGGCGTTGATCGTCACCGGCGGCCGGGTCCTCGCGGGACCGGCGCAGCAGCCCGTGGAGCTCGACACCGGCGACCACCTGTCGTGCGCCGCCGCGTCGTCGTTCGCGATCGAGGTCGTCTCCGACGGGGCCGACGTGGTCGTGGTCCTCCTGGGGGCGCGGTGACCGGCGACTGGGAGATCGCGCCGCTGCGCAGCGGCGACGAGGCGCTGGTCCGCTTCCTCGTCGCACGGCTCACGCCGCAGTCGCGGTACCGCCGCTTCCGATCGTCGTCTCCGATGCCCTCGGCGGAGGTCGTGTCGCACCTGGCCCGGCCGGACGGCTGGCACCACATCGCTCTCGTCGCGTACACGCCGGGCGTGCGCGAGCCGATCGGCCTGGGGGAGGTCTTCCGGGACGCCGCGTTCGACGACGGCGAGGCCGCGATCCTCGTCGTCGACGGCTGGCAGGGGCGCGGGGTGGGGGCGGCGCTCCTGGCGGGGCTCGTCGACGCCGGCCGAGGCGTCGGGCTCCGGCGGCTGCACGGGGAGTTCCTCGCCGAGCACCGCGCCGTCCGGCGGCTCCTCGTCCGCGGGACGGTGGGGACGCGGTTCATCCCGGACGCGGGGACCACGACCTTCGAGGCGGCGATCTAGACGGCGGCCCGGGCGAGCGGCAGCGCGCCGCGATCCGCCGGCCGCACCTCCCCGCCACGCCACGCCGTGACCCGCGGGCGGGACTGGATCGCGGCGCCCGGTGGTCGCCGTACGCCGGCGGGCCCGCACCGCCGCGGCTCCACGGGCGTCGCCGTCGACCCGACGGTCGTCCCGACCGTGACCGCGAGCCGTCGCCGGAGGGGTCTGCTCGTATAGCCTGGGCACCCTTCCCAGGTCTCCCGGCGCGCAGTGCGTCACGGGGGACCTGCGTCGTTTCCTGCATCGCACCCTCGACTGGACCAGAAGGACGGGCTTCATGACCGTACGCGTCGGCATCAACGGCTTCGGCCGCATCGGCCGCAACGTCTTCCGCGCCGCCAAGGCATCGGGCGCAGACATCGAGTTCGTGGCGGTCAACGACCTCACGGATCCGAAGACGCTCGCCCACCTCGTCAAGTACGACTCGCTGCTGGGGCCGTACCCGGGCACGGTCGAGGCGACCGCCGACGGCGTCCTCGTCGACGGCCAGGAGATCAAGATCTTCGCCGAGCGTGAGCCCGGCGACATCGACTGGGCGTCCGTCGGCGCGCAGGTCGTCATCGAGTCCACCGGCTTCTTCACGGACGCCGAGAAGGCCAAGGCCCACCTGGGCGGCGACGTCACCAAGGTCATCATCTCGGCGCCCGCCAAGAACGAGGACATCACCCTCGTGCTCGGCGTCAACGACGAGAAGTACGACAAGGACCAGCACCACATCATCTCCAACGCGTCGTGCACGACGAACTGCCTCGCGCCGTTCGCCAAGGCGATCAACGACGCGGTCGGCATCGAGCACGGCCTGATGACGACGATCCACGCGTACACGGGCGACCAGCGCCTGCTCGACGCGCCGCACAGCGACCTCCGCCGCGCCCGCGCCGCCGCGATCAACCTGATCCCGGCCTCCACCGGCGCCGCCAAGGCCGTCGGCCTCGTGCTGCCCGAGCTCAACGGCAAGCTCTCCGGCTTCGCCGTCCGCGCCCCCGTGCCGACCGGCTCGGTCGTCGACCTGACGATCCGCACCGCCAAGGACGTGACGGTCGAGGAGATCAACGCCGCCGTCAAGGCCGCCGCCGACGGTCCGATGAAGGGCATCCTCCGCTACACGGACGACCCGATCGTCTCCACCGACATCACGACGGACCCGCACTCGTCGATCTTCGACTCGCTGCTCACGCAGCAGATCGACGGCCGCCTCGTGAAGGTCGTCTCCTGGTACGACAACGAGTGGGGCTACAGCAACCGCGTCGTCGACCTCGTCGGCCGCGTCCTCTAGCCGACCGAGGCACCGCCGGGCCCGGCGCCGACAGCGGCGCCGGGCCCGACTCCTTCTCACCACCCTCCGACGAACGAGCACCGAGACCCCATGACGCCCGACGCCGCGACCACGCCCATCCGCACCCTGGAGGGCCTGGACGTCGGCGGCAAGCGCGTCTTCGTGCGGGTCGACTTCAACGTCCCGCTGTCCGGTCCGGCGCCCGCCGACTCGCCGGCGCCGGACGAGGTGATCACGGACGACACGCGCATCCGCGCCGCCGTCCCGACCATCCAGCGCCTCCTGGCCGAGGGCGCCGCGCTCGTCCTGGCCGCCCACCTGGGCCGGCCGAAGGGCGTCGACCCGGCGCTGTCGCTCGCGCCCGCCGCGGCTCGCCTGCAGCAGCTGCTCGGCGAGTCCGTCACGCTCGCGCCCGCCGTCGTCGGCGACGAGGTCACCGCGGCCGCTGCGGCGCTGGAGCCCGGCGTCGAGGGCAAGCGCGTCCTGATGCTCGAGAACGTGCGCTACGAGGCGGGCGAGACGAAGAACGACCCCGAGCTCGCGAAGGCCTACGCCGCGCTCTCCGACGGCGTCTTCGTCAACGACGCGTTCGGCGCCGCACACCGCGCGCACGCCTCCACCGAGGGCATCGCCCACCACGTCGCCGCGTCCGCCGCCGGCCTGCTGCTGCAGGGCGAGGTCGAGACCCTCGAGGGCATCCTCGAGAATCCGGGACGCCCGCTCGTCGCGATCGTCGGCGGCGCGAAGGTGACCGACAAGATCGGCGTCATCGACGCGTTCCTCGACCGCGCCGACACGGTCCTGATCGGCGGGGCCATGGCGTTCCCGTTCTTCAAGGCGCAGGGCCACAGCGTCGGCTCGTCGCTGTGCGAGGAGGCCGGCGTCGAGCCCGCGGCCCGCGCGCTGCGCGACGCCGAGGCCAAGGGCTGCCGCCTGCTGCTGCCGAGCGACCTGTCGCTCGGCCGGGAGTTCTCCGCGGACACCGAGCAGCAGGATCTCGACGGCGTCGACACGCCCGACGGCTGGATGGGCCTCGACGTCGGCCCGAAGACCGCGCAGGCGTACCGCGAGGAGATCCTCTCCGCCGGGTCCGTCTTCTGGAACGGCCCGATGGGCGCGTTCGAGCTGAAGCCGTTCGAGCCCGGCACCCGCACGGTCGCCGAGGCCGTGGCCGAGACGAAGGCGACCACGGTCGTCGGCGGCGGCGACTCCGCTGCGGCGCTGCAGCAGTTCGGCCTGGGCGACCAGGTCACCCACCTCTCCACGGGCGGCGGCGCGTCGCTCGAGCTGATCGAGGGCAAGACGCTCCCGGGCGTCGAGGTCCTCCGCGGCTAGACCGACCGTGGCGGGCCGGCGCCGCGCGCCTCCCGCTCCGCAACGGGTACCCGCACCTGCGGGAACCTGCGAAGACCGGGGTCATCACGACGGCCCCACCCGCGACCGGCCGACGGCCGCGCACCACACCCAGCACCGCCACCGCACCACCGAAACCACCGAGGTCCTCGATGTCCCGCACCCCGTTCGTCGCCGGCAACTGGAAGATGCACAAGACGATCGCCGAGGCCGAGGAGTTCATCACCGGCCTGCTGCCGCTGGCCGGCGCCGTCGACGACGTGCAGATCGCCGTCGTCGTCCCGTTCACCGCGATCCAGGCCGTCGTCGACTCGACGCGCGGCTCGTCGATCGAGGTCTACGCGCAGAACGTGCACGAGGCCGAGCAGGGCGCCTACACCGGCGAGATCTCGATCGCGATGCTCGACGAGCTCGAGGTCCACGGCGTCGTCGTCGGCCACTCCGAGCGCCGCCAGTACTTCAACGAGACCGACGCGGCCCTGCGTGCGAAGGTCCCGGCGATCCTCGCCGCCGGCCTGACGCCCATCCTCTGCTGCGGCGAGACCGACGCGCAGCGCGAGGGGAACGAGACCGAGGCCGTCCTGCGCACGCAGGTCGTCGAGGGCCTGGCCGACGTCGCCGACGAGGACCTCGCGAAGGTCACGATCGCGTACGAGCCGATCTGGGCCATCGGCACCGGCAAGGTCGCCACGCCCGAGCAGGCGCAGGAGACGTGCAAGTACGTCCGCTCGCTCGTCGCCGAGCGCTCCGCCGAGGCCGCCGAGGCCATCCGCATCCAGTACGGCGGCTCCGTCAAGCCCGGCAACGCCGCCGAGCTGCTGGCCCTGCCCGACGTCGACGGCGCGCTCGTCGGCGGCGCCGCGCTGGACCCGGAGTCCTTCGCCGGCATCATCGAGGGCGCCCGCGCATGAGCCCCGTGCCGTCGGTCGCCCTCGTCATCCTCGACGGCTTCGGGCTCGCGCCCGACGGCCCCGGGAACGCGGTCTCGATCGCGAAGACGCCGACGTTCGACGGCCTGTGGGAGCGCTACCCGCACGCGCAGCTGATCGCGTGCGGCCCCGCCGTCGGCCTGCCGGAGGGCCAGATGGGCAACTCCGAGGTCGGCCACATGAACCTCGGCGCCGGCGCCGTCGTCAAGCAGGACCTGATGCGGATCGACGAGGCCGTCGAGAACGGCACGATCGCCGAGACCGAGGCGATCGACCGTGCCCTGAAAGGGGATCCCGCCCGCCACCCCGCCGGCGACGCGGGGGCCTCGGGCCGCCGCGTCCACCTCGTCGGCCTCGTCTCCGACGGCGGCGTGCACTCCTCGATGGAGCACCTCCACACGCTGATCGACGCCGCCGTCGCCAAGGGCGCCGCGGACGTCGTCATCCACGCCTTCACCGACGGCCGCGACACGCTGCCCAAGGGCGGCGCCGCGTTCCTGCAGACCGTCCAGGACTGGGCCGACGCCGCGTCGACGGACGAGACGACGGTCCGCATCGGCACTGTCGTCGGCCGCTACTTCGCGATGGACCGCGACCAGCGCTGGGACCGCGTCCAGCAGGCGTACGACCTGCTCGTCCACGGCACCGCGTTCCACCACGCCGACACCGCCGTGCAGGCCGTGAAGGACGCCTACGACCGCGGCGAGACCGACGAGTTCGTGGCCGCCACGAGCGTCGGCGACGAGGCGACGATCCGCCCCGGCGACGCCGTGATCGTCACGAACTTCCGGCCCGACCGCGTCCGCGAGATCACCCGCGCGCTGGCCGAGCCGGGCTTCACCGACATCGACCGCGGCGAGGTCGAGGGCCATCCCGACGGCGAGCCGGTCGTCGCGGTCGGCGACTACGTCTGCATGACGACCTACAAGGCCGACTGGCCCTACCCGGTCGCCTTCCCGCCGCGCCTGCCCGAGGTCACGCTCGCGGACGTCATCGAGGCCGCCGGCGCGGCCCAGGTCCACGTGGCGGAGACCGAGAAGTACCCCCACGTCACCTACTTCTTCAACGGCGGCATCGAGGACGAGCACCGCCGCGAGTACCGCGACGTCGTCCCCAGCCCGCGCGACGTCGCCACGTACGACGAGAAGCCGCAGATGTCGGCGCGCGAGGCCGCCGACGCGTTCATCCGCCTGTGGGGCGAGAACGAGCCGCGCTTCGGGATCATCAACTTCGCCAACCCGGACATGGTCGGCCACACCGGCTCGATCCCCGCGGCGGTGACGGCGATCGAGTTCGTCGACGGCTGCTTGGCCGACGTCGTCAAGACCGTGACCGACAGCGGCGGCGTCCTGCTCGTCACCGCCGACCACGGCAACGCGGACCACATGCTCGAGCCGGACGGGTCGCCGAACACCGCGCACTCGCTGAACCCGGTGCCGTTCGTCGTCACCCGCGAGGGCCTGACGCTGCGTGACGAGGGCATCCTGGCCGACGTCGCGCCGACCGTCCTCGACCTGCTGGGCATCGACCAGCCGGAGGCGATGACCGGCCGCTCGATGATCGACGGCTGAGGGCGGGGCGACCGCGGCGCGCCCGCCGACCCTGGCGCGACGCCCGGCCGCGGTCCCGCAGCGTCGAGACCGTGTGTGGGGCGTCCGCCGCCGGGAGACCGGCGTCCGAGGACCGGTCCTCAGCGTCCCCGCCGAAGGTCGGCGCGGAGACGAACGACGTCGCCGCCGTGTTGGCGAGGTCGCCGGGTGGATCCGGCCGTGGCGGGCGCGGGGGACGCCGGATGGCGGCGCCCGGTCGCGGTCCCGTCGCGGCTCGGGACCCATCCGGTACCCCGGTCTGGTGGTCGAATGCGCTTGCTCTTGCAACAATGTCGGTATGTCTTCCCCGAAGACCGACCAGGCCATCCGGCTCCTCGACCCCCGCGAGCTCGCGGCGTGGCGGGGCCTCCTGCGCTCGTACGTCCTGCTGCAGCGCGACCTCGAGCAGAACCTGGAGGCCCGTCACGGCCTGCAGCACTCGACCTACGAGGTGCTCATGCACCTCTCGGACGCCCCCGACGGCCGGATGCGGCTCTCGGACCTGGCGAAGCTCGCGGTCCTCAGCCGCAGCGGCCTCACGCGACTGATCGACCGCCTGGAGAAGGACGGCCAGGTCGTCCGCGAGCGCTGCGCCACGGACGCCCGCGGCTACTTCGCCGTCCTCACCGCGGAGGGCCGCGAGCGCGTCACCGCCGCGCGCGGCGAGTACCTCGAGGAGGTCCGGGCCCGCTTCCACGACCTGATGACGCCCGAGGAGCAGGACGTCCTCGGCGACGTCTGGACGCGGATCCTCGAACGGCTCGAGCCGGGGCTCAAGCCGTAGCGGCGACCCGGGGCCCGGAGGTCGCGACGGCCGACCGGACGTCCGGTCGGCACAGGACGGTCCGCGGCGCGGGACGCCGGCCGGGCGGGGCCGCCTACGATGGCCCTGCGCATGCCGGACACCGACGAACGCCCGCCCTCGCTCGACGCCCCGCCGCGGCCCGCCGCCGAGCGGCCGAAGGAGGCCTTCCGGATCGTCGCCCGCGAGGAGCGCGGCGACCTGCGCGCCCGGGCCGGCGTCCTCACGACCGCGCACGGCGAGATCCGCACCCCCGGGTTCGTGCCGCTGGCGACGAAGGCGAGCGTCCGGGGGATGCTCCCGAGCGAGATCCGCGCGCTCGGCTTCGACATCGTCCTCGGCAACACGTTCCACCTGATGCTCGCGCCGGGGGACGAGCGGATCCGCCGCGCCGGCGGCCTGCACCGCTTCATGGGCTGGGACGGGCCGATCATCACGGACTCCGGCGGCTTCCAGGTCTTCTCGATGGGCCACGGCACCGTCGCCGACGAGATCAAGGGCCGCACCAGCGGCAAGGGTCTGCGCGGCCACGGCCGGATCGACGCGATCGAGGAGGAGGGCGTCCGCTTCCGCTCGCACCTCGACGGCTCGAAGCAGTTCCTCTCGCCCGAGCGGTCGATGGAGGTCCAGGCGAACCTCGGGACCGACCTCGCCGTCGTCTTCGACGAGTGCACGCCGTTCAACGTCGACCGCGAGTACACGGCGCGCTCGACGGAGCGCACGCACCGCTGGCTCGAACGCTGCCTGACGTTCCACGAGGAGCGGGCTCCGGGCTGGCAGCTCGTCTACGGCATCGTGCAGGGTGGCGTCTATCGGGACCTCCGCGTCGAGGCGACCGAGACGGTGGCCTCCTCGCGCGTCGACTGCGTCGCCATCGGCGGGTCGCTCGGCGAGCACAAGGACCAGATGAACGAGGTCGTCGGCTGGGCGACCGCGGCCCTGGGCGGGGCGCACGAGCGCAAGGCCCGGCACCTCCTCGGGATCGGCGAGATCGACGACCTGGTCCGGGGCGTCGAGCAGGGGATCGACACGTTCGACTGCGCGATGCCGACCCGGATCGGCCGGCACGGCATGGCCCTCGTGCCCGAGCCCGAGAAGCGCTGGCGCGTCGACCTCACGCAGGCCCGCTGGAAGGACAGCGACGAGCCGATCTGCGAGGGCTGCCCGTGCCCCGCCTGCGCGCACGGGTTCACCCGCGGCTACATCCGCTTCCTCATGCACACGCGCGAGCTGCTCGGCATGCGGCTGATCACCGAGCACAACCTCGCGTTCGTCTCCCGCGTGATGCAACGCCTGCGCCAGGCGATCATCGACGGCCGGCTGGCCGACGAGGCCGCCGCGATCCGGGGCGGGATCCTGCCCTAGGACGCCTACTTCGTGTTGTCGTCGATCAGCTTCTGGGCGCCGTCGATGATCTTGCCCGGCGTGTCGCCGCCGATCTGGCGCAGCCGCGGGGCGACCTCCTGCTGGAGGACGTAGTAGATCCCGCCGCCGACGATCGCGGCGAGGATCAGCAGGATGATCAGCGTGCGGGCCAGGCGCCCGAGGCAGCCGCCACCGCTGCGGCGGGCCTTCGGGGGCTTCTGGTCCTGCACCCACGCGCCGGGCTGCGCGACGCGGCCGGTCGGCTGCGTGCGCCGCGGCTCGCGCACGGTGCGCGCCGGGACGGCCGCGCGGTCCTGCGTCCCGGGCACGGCACGGCGCCCGGTGACCGGCTGCATCATCGTGCGGTCGGCCTCGTCCTCGTGCGGGTCGAAGTCGCGCTCGATGTCGTCGATCGCGCCGCGCGGCACGATCGCGGTGGCCCCGGTGAACGGCCCGGTGGGGGCGGACACGCGGGTGCGGTCCTCGTCGGTCGTCGGGCCGACGCCGGCGACGCCGTCGTCGAGCGCGCCGGCGTAGGCCTCGGCGCTCGAGTAGCGCATCTCGGGCTCGAGGCTGAGCGCGCGGTCGACGACGAGGCCGATCTCCGGCGGGACCTCGGCGTTCAGCTGGTCCAGGAGCGGCGGGGCCTCGCGCTGCTGCTTGAGCGCCAGCGCGGCCAGCGAGTCGGCCTCGTACGGCAGCCGCGCCGCGAGCATCTGGTAGGTGACGACGCCCAGCGCATAGATGTCGGCGGCGGGGCCGACGTCGCCGCCGGTGGCCTGCTCGGGCGCCAGGTAGCTGGCGGTGCCGACGACGGAGCCGATCTGCGTGATCGAGGACTCCTCGGCCATCGCCTTGGCGATGCCGAAGTCGGCGATCTTCACCGTGCCGTCCTCGGCCAGCAGGATGTTGCCGGGCTTGACGTCACGGTGGATGACGCCGTTGCGGTGCGCGTAGTCCAGCCCGCGCGCGGCCTGGCCGACGATCGAGATCGTCTCCGGGACCGAGAGGTAGCCGCGCTCGTGCAGGAGCTCCGCGCCGGACTGGCCGCGGACGGCCTCCATGACGATGAAGTAGCGGCCCGAGTCGTCGTCGAAGCCGAAGTCGAAGACCTGGACGATGTTGTTGTGGACCAGGCGCGCGGCCGACAGGGCCTCGCGGCGGAACCGCGACACGAACTGCCGGTCGTCGGCGAGGTGCTCGGCCAGCAGCTTGACCGCCACGTGGCGCTCGAGTCGGCGGTCGAACGCCAGGCGGACGGTCGACATGCCGCCGCTGCCGAGTCGGTCGCCCAGCTCGTAGCGGCCGGAGAGCAGGTCGGTGCTCACCCGGGACCCCGCCCGCGGAAGGAGTCCTCGGCCTGCTTGCGGGCGTCCTTGAGCTTCTGGCGGAGCTCCTTGACGGCGTCCTTGCCGTCCGGCACGGAGCGCTGGCCCGCGGCCGGGCCGTCCACGCCGGGGGTGACGCCGCCGGAGCCGTCGTCGTCGCCCGGGTCGGTCGGATCGGTCGGGTCGATGCCGCCGGTCGTCGTCGGGTCCGTCGGCTGCGTGTCCGGCGTCGTGGGCTCCAGCGGCGTGGTGTCGTCGGGCTCCGTCGTCGTCGTCGAGGGCTCGGTCGTGTCCGTCGTCGTGGTCGTCGGCGTCGCGGGCTGGGTCGTCGACGTCGGCTGGCTCGACGTCTCGTCGCAGTCGGAGTCGACGCGCGCGGAGAGGTCCTGGAACGCGGTCTTCAGGTTGTCCCGCAGGTCTGAGTCGACGCTCGTGGGCAGGGTGTCGACCTTCGCGGCGCCGGACTTCGCGGCGGTGCGGGCCTCGGAGCACTGACCGTCGTCGATGGCGGTGCGGACCCTGCTCAGGCTCGCCTGGAGCTCGGAGGCGCTGTCGCCGTCGAGCAGGCTGGAGCCACCGCACCCCGCGAGGACGACGGCGGCGCAGCTCAGCAGGAGGGGGACGGAACGGCGGGAACGCATCAGCGTGATGATCGGAGGAAGGCTACCGGCCGACGCTGAGGCGGTCCGCCAGCGAGGTCGGCAGGCCCGCGTCGCGGATCGCCTGGGCGGCGCCCTCGACGTCGTAGCGGACGCGGTGCCAGACCACGCGGCCGTCGTAGGGGTGGAGCTCCATCCATGCGGCGCGCGGGTCCTCGTCGCGCGGCTGGCCGACGCTGCCGGGGTTCAGGAGCCAGCGCTGCGCGCCGATCTGGGCCTCGTCGCCGTCCTGGCGGCGCTGGGGGACGACGGCGCGGCGGCCGTCGCGGGCGAAGGAGAGCGGGATGTGGCTGTGGCCGATCAGGGCGACCTGCTCCTCGAACGCGTCGAGCGAGCTCTCCGCCTGCTTGGCCGTCAGGACGTACTCCCAGACGGGGTGCAGCGGGCTGCCGTGTGCGAGCAGGAACGACTGGGCGACGCCCTCGGGGCGCAGCGACCCGAGCCACTCGCGGTGCTCCTTGGTCAGGTTCTCGCGCGTCCAGGCGGCCGACGTCGCGGCGTCGGGGCTGAACGACTCGGCCGACATCGCGCCGATCGCCGCGAGGTCGTGGTTGCCGGCCAGGCAGACCGACGCGAAGCCGCGCACCGCGGTGCAGCAGCCGTTGGGGTCCGCGCCGTAGCCGACGACGTCGCCGAGGCACCAGACCTCGTCGCAGCCGCGGTCGTCCGCGTCCGCGAGGACGGCGTCGAGCGCGTGGCGATTGCCGTGGATGTCGGAGATGACGGCGACGTGCATACTCGGGCGATGGCGTCGGTGCGGATCCTGGAGCGGTGCGGCGGCGGTGAGCCGGCGTACACGCGGGAGCGCGTGGCGGGTCGCGGTCGACCTGGACCGCGTCCCGTCCGGGATGGCGGACCGGATCCGCACATCGACGGCGAAGCGTACTCGACCCCCGGGTACCCTCGCCTCCCGCGCCGAGCCGCCCCCGACGGCGGGCCCGCGTGCGGGTGACGGTCGTGGCCGTGGGGCGCACGCGCGCGCCCTACGCCGACGATCTCGCGCACTACGAGAAGCTCCTCCGGCCGTACGTGAAGCTCGACCAGATCGAGCTGCGCGACGACGCGGACGCCGAGCAGGTCGCCCGCCGGATCCCCGAGCGCGCGCACTGCGTCCTCCTGGCGATCGACGCGCCGGCACGCGACAGCGTCGCCCAGGCGACCTGGCTGGAGGAGCGCCGGCAGAGCGGACGGGACCTCTGCTTCGTCCTCGGCGGCGCCGACGGCCTGGACCTCGACCGCGCCGACGAGCGCGTGTCGTTCGGCCCGATCACGCTGCCCCACCAGCTGGCCCGTGTGATCGTCCTGGAGCAGCTCTACCGGGCCCACCGGATCCTCCGCGGCGAGCCGTACCACCACTAGGGCGGGGTGCTCGACGCGGAACGGGTCCCCGGACGCCCGTCGGCCCTATCGTGTGTGGGGTGAGTTCGGCTTCTCCCCTCCAGCGCCTACGCACCGTCCTCGACGACGCCGTGCTGAACGTCACGGGCGGCGAGCGACCGACGTCCGCGCCGACCCTGGAGCGCCCCAAGCAGGCCGCCCACGGCGACTACGCGACCAACGCCGCGATGCTGCTGCCGAAGATCGTCGGCGCCGCGCCGCCGATGATCGCCGAGCGCCTGTCGGTCGCCCTGTCGGAGTACCTGGGCAGCGACCTCGAGGCGATCGACGTCGCGGGCCCCGGCTTCCTGAACCTGCGCCTGTCCGACGCCTGGCTCGTCGGCGCGCTGGCGGACGTCCTGGCGGCGGGCGACGCGTACGGCCGCGGCCTCGTGGCGCCCGACGCCGCCGAGGCGATCCACCTGGAGTTCGTCTCCAACAACCCGACCGGCCCGGTCCACATCGGCGGCGCCCGCGGCGCCGCGTTCGGGTCCGCGCTGGCGAACCTGCTGGCGTACCACGGCCACCGGGTCCACCGCGAGTACTACGTCAACGACCACGGCAACCAGGTCGAGCTGTTCGGGCGCTCGCTGCAGGCCCGCGCCCGCGGCGAGGAGCCGCCGGAGGACGGCTACCAGGGCGACTACGTCACCGACGTCGCGGCCCGCATCCCGGACGCCGCCACGCGCCCCGTCGAGGAGGTCGCCACCGAGGGCATCGCGCTGATGGTCGCCGGCCAGAAGGCGTCCCTGGAGGCCTTCCGCACGACCTTCGACCAGTGGTTCTCGGAGCGCTCGCTGCACGCGCCGCGCGGCGACGGCAACCCGACGCACCCGTCCGGCCCGGGGACGCCCGACGCCACGGCGAGCGGCGAGACCGCCGCCGACGGCGGGCCCGTGCCCGCACCGACCGGCCCGAGCGAAGTGCAGGAGGCGTTCGACGTCCTCGCCGCCCAGGGCCGCACGTACGAGCAGGACGGCGCGCTCTTCCTCAACACGACGGCGTCCGGCGACGACAAGGACCGCGTCCTGGTCCGCGCCGACGGTCGCCCGACGTACTTCGCGTCCGACGTCGCGTACCACCACGACAAGCGCGTCCGCGGCTACGACCGCGTCATCGACGTGCTCGGCGCCGACCACCACGGCTACGTGGCCCGCATCGAGGCGGCGTTCGAGGCCCTGGGCGGCGACCGCGACCAGATCGAGCTGCTGATCACGCAGTTCGTCAACCTCTTCGAGCACGGCGAGCGCGCGAAGATGAGCAAGCGCGCCGGCGAGTTCGTGGCGCTGGACGACCTCGTCGCGGACATCGGGGTCGACGCGGCCCGCTGGTACCTGCTGGCCCGCTCGCACGACACGACGATCGACCTGGACCTCGCCGACGCCCGCGAGCAGTCGGCCGAGAACCCCGTCTACTACGTGCAGTATGCGCACGCCCGCATCCGCTCGATCCTGGCGCGCGCCGAGGCGGGGGAGACCACCACGGTCGACCCCGGCGACGGCGCGATCGCCCCCAGCGAGCGCGAGCTCGTCCTGGCCCTCCTGGCCTGGCCGGACGAGGTCGCCGAGGCCGCGGACCGCCGCGCCCCGCACCGCCTCGCCACCTACGCGCTGTCGCTGGCCCGCGGCTACTCGGCCTTCTACCGCGACTGCCCGGTCCTCGCGGCCGGCCTGCCGGACGACGTCCGCGCGCGCCGCCTGGACGTCTGCCGCGCGACGGCGACGGTCCTGGCGTCGGCGCTGAGCATCCTGGGCGTGGACGCGCCGGAGCGGATGGACCGCGAGGACGCGCCGGTCGAGGGGTAGGGGCTCGGGGGCGGCGGCGGGAGGTAGCCAGGCGGTCCGGGGCGGGGCCGCGGACCGCTCGAGTCGGTACCTCCGCGGTACGCAACTCGATTGGCGACCGATGGCGGGCCGGCCCCGGCTGGGCAGCATCGAGTTCTGTACCTCGGGGGTACGCAAGTCGACGCGGTCGACGCGTCGGCCCGGCCGGCATCGACTTCTGCACCTCAGAGGTACGCAACCCGAAGCGGCTGCTGCGTCGGCGGGGCCGACCAGGACGACGGCCCGGCCAGCACCGCCTTCGGTACCTCAGCGGTACGCAACCCGACGCGCGGACGGAGGCGGATCCGGCCCGCGCGGCCACCGCGCGCCCCCGGCCGGCCGGCCGGGTCAGCGCTCGAGCGCCCGCACGACCCCGTCGAGCCCCAGCGCGTTGAGCACGTCGCGCGCCGGGTCGACGAGGCGGGTCATCTCGTGGTTGGCGACGAGCCAGCCGATGCCGATCAGGAGGACGCCACCGACCGCCGTGATCACCGTGTAGTGGTTGCGGACGACGCGGGCGGCATTCGTCACGCGCTCCAGGGCCAGCGCGGCGCCCATGAACGGCACCGCCAACCCGAGCCCGTAGGCGAGCAGCAGGAACGCCCCGCCGCCGGTGCCGCTCTGGGTCGCCGCGGCGGTCAGGATCGCGCCGAGGATCGGGCCCGCGCACGGGGTCCAGGCGACGGCGAAGGCCATCCCGGCGATCATCGGCCCGCCGGTGCCGGCCTTGCGCATCAGCGTCTCGGACTGGAACGTGCGGTTCAGCAGGGGCACGAACGGCGAGGCGAGGAAGACGACGCCCATCCCGATCAGGAGGACGCCGGCGACGACGTCCAGCGTGTTGCGGCTGCCCTTCAGCGGTGCGCCGAGGCCCTGGGCGAAGAGCCCCAGGACGACGAACACGAGGATGAAGCTCATGCAGAAGATCGCGGCCGGCCCGAGGATCGCGCCGGTCCGGCGGTCCTCCTTCGTGCGGATGCTCTCGCCGCCGGTCAGCACCGACAGGTAGCCCGGCACGAGCGGCAGGACGCACGGCGACGCGAACGACAGCAGGCCGGCCGCGAACGCCGCGAAGACGGTCGGGTTGGCCTCGGCGAGGGGCGCGAGGATCATGCGTACCGCTCGAGGTCGGTGTCGAGCCGGCGCCGGTCGTCGGCGGTCATCCCGGGCGTCGTCGACTCGAGGTCGGGATCGGCGTCGAGGTCGTCGGAGGGTCCGCCGTCCTCCTCGGTCGCGGCCGAGCGACGCCACCTGCGGACGAGGAAGAACAGCAGGCCGGCGCCGAACAGCGCGGCGGCGACGGGCAGGGCGATCCGCGCGACGCGCAGGCCCTCCTCGGGCGGGTCGATGAGGACCTGGTTGCCGTAGATCTGGACCATCGCGTCGATGGCCTCCTGCTTCGTCGCCCCGGAGGCGACGAGCCGCTCGATCTGCGCCCGCTCGCGCTCCGCCTGGACGGCGCTGCTCTGGGTCAGCGGCGTCTTGCAGGTGACGCACATGAGCTCGGCCTCGACGGCCTGCAGCGTGGTGCGCGGCGTGGCGGCGTCGACCGGCGACACGAACGAGAGGAGGAGCAGCAAGAGGACGGCGAGGACGGCGGGGCGGGCCCACCACGACGGGCGGACCGTGACGACGCCTGGCGCGCTGGGCGTCGAGACGGCGTCGGTGCCGGGGGCGCCTCCGGGTGCGCCGGGCGCTGCGGCGTCGGAGCCGGCGGTGGGGGGCGTCGCGGCGTCCGGCGCCGGGGTGGGGTCCGGGCCGCTCACCGCGTCAGCGCCTTCGCCGGGACGCCGGCGCGCTGCAGCGCGCCGTCCATGAACTTCTGGTCGATGGCGGTGCGCGCGATCGCGTGGATGCGGCCGCGGCGGTCGATGACGAACGTCTCGGGCATCTGGCTCGCGCCGTACTCCTGCGACATCTTCGAGCCCGGGTCCTCGAACGACGGGTAAGTCAGCTGGTGCTCCTTCTCGAACGCCCGGCTGTCGGCGGGTGCGTCGACGTGGGTGACGCCGAGGACCGTCCCGACGCCGGCCGCCTGCAGCTTCTTGTGGTACCGCTCGAGCAGCGGGGCCTCGTCCTTGCAGGGGGTGCACCAGGAGCCCCAGAAGTTCAGGACGACCACCTGCCCGCGGTAGTCCGCGAGGGTCTTCTTCGCCCCGCCGGCCAGCGGCGACAGGGCCTTGTCCGATCCGGGCGCCACGACCGGCGTCCCGTCCTCGACCTGTGCGTCGAGCCGCTGCTCGTTCTTCTGGTCGCTCGGGCTGCGCGTGAGCGCGAACGCAAGGACGGCCACCAGGGCGACGGCGAGGATCCCGAGCAACGCGGGAACGGCGGAGCGACGCATCGCCCCGGAACGGTACGCCCTCGCGCGCGAAGGGGTCGTCCACGCCACGCACCCGCCCGACCGCCCCGCGCCGCCACGCTCCCCCCGAGCGCGGTATCGTGGCCGAGCGTGCGGCAGTAGCTCAGTTGGTAGAGCATCAGCTTCCCAAGCTGAGGGTCGCGAGTTCGAATCTCGTCTGCCGCTCCTCAGGACGCCCCGTCACAACGGGGCGTTCGTCGTTCCGGGACGGAGATCGGCATCCCTCAGAAGTTCCGTCCTAACGCAACGTCCTAACGAACGAGGCTCGGGGTCAACGGTTGGGTCGCCGTCCTCGCGAGACATCGAGGGGAGCGCCTCGGCAACGAATCTGCGTCTCGCGTCATCGGCGTATGGTTCGGAACAGTGGGCGCCCGAGCTTGGAAGAGACGGTCTACGGCATGGCGACCCGTGCCCTCGACCACCAGGAACGGCGAGTCCCAGACCTCAGAACTCGAACGAGCGCTCTGCTCGCAGCGGCGTCCTTGACCGCATCGTTCTTGGGCGGTGTCGCGATTCGAGAGGACGGGCTGAGCGTGTTCGCGATTCTGGCCCTCGCCGCGCTCGTCCTCACCGCAGGGTTCGCGCTCGCCGTCCTATGGCCGGCGCAGTTGCTCTTCGCCATCGACCCCGAAGAGATGTACGCCGAGCTCTACGACGATCGAGACGATCCGGCGGTCTACCTGCGGCGTGCGGCGAACGCACTCCGAGAAGCTCATGCCGAGAACCTCGCGAAGCTCGACCTGCGCGACCTGTGGTTCCGGATCAGCGCGATTCTCCTCGGGGCACAGACCCTCTTGTGGGCCCTTGCGCTCGCGGTATCCTGAGCTATGGCCGATTCCGCCCCCAGGCCCACGCCGCGACCTGGACCCCCGCCGGTGAAGCCCGTTCCTCTGACGGTCTTCATCCCCGAGAATCGTGGTCAGTCGTCTGGGACGCAGTCGAAGTAGCGTCCGGACGGCTTCGAGTCACGCGGCCTTCGGTTCCTCCGTTGCGGCTCGCTTGTCCGCCGAACGGGCGGTAGACCTCGACCCCGTGGTACGCGAGGGGCACGCGATGTTGGGGTTTCTCGCATGGACCGAGGGCGATCTCGACGACGCGATCGCCCACTATGCCCGGGCGTGGGCTCTCGACACGACTGACCCGGACATCGCCGTCGACTACGCGTCCTTGCTCCAGCAGACCGGGGCGGAGCACGAGGTCTCGGCCGTCCTCCGGCGGGTTCCCGACGGCGCGTGGGGCGCCGACCCGGATGCGGCAGCGCGCGCGGAGGATCTCGCGGCGGCATGAATAGCCCAGCCGGGACTCCGGCGACCAGCAGGGCCACCCGCGTGCCCGTAATCCTGCTCGCGACCACGCTCATGGTTGCGGGCATGTGGGTCTCGAAGACCCTCCAGCCATTGTGGTTCGCGCAAGAAGGCCACCTCCGTAATTTCGGCTTGTCGACGACGGCGATGGCTATCGCCGGACTTTCGGCGTTCTGGAGCCACAAGATCGTGGCGGGGCGTTCGGTCGGGGGCGTCCTGACCGCAAGCTGCTTGGCCTACGCCACCGGATTGGCGCTGCGGGTCTTCGTCAACAGTGCCCTCGTGGCGATCGCCTCCGGCCTCATTGCCGGACTCGGCGCCAGCATGTTCCTCGCGGCCGTTCGCATCGACGTGGCCCGTCAACCGACCGAACAACGCCTGGCGTCGGTAAGCGCCCGCGAGGCGGCAATCCAGGTCGGGACAGTCATCGGGACACTCCTGGCCGCCGGTCTCGCAGCAGTCGTGGGTCGGTCGCTCTGGATTGGATTGCTCGTTGCTCCGACGCTCCTCATCGCGGCAGCCGTCGTCGGACGTCGCGTTGGACGTCCTGCTGATTCCGCTCCGCCCCCGCCCGAGGAGGTCCAGCAGTCCAGCGGCCCGATGTCGGGGCGATCGCGCGTGGTGGGCGTCTGGGCGCTCCGGGGGTTTGCGGCGTCTCTGGTTATTCCGTACCTTCCTCTGCTCCTTGAAGACCGGGGGGTCGCACGGTCTGCCATCGGTGTAGTGCTGGCCGCCGCCGCCGTCGGGCGCCTGTTCGCGCTTCGCCTTGTCCCTCTGCTCGATCGTCACCTCGGCACCCGCCGCTCGGCCGTCGTCAGCGAGCTGCTGCTGGCGCTCCTGACACTTGCACTGGTGCCAGCCGTCGGAGCCACGGTGGTGATTGCCGCCGTCCTGCTGAGGTTCGCCGTCACGACCTTCACGACGGTCGTCCAAGACCTGGTGCTCTTCTCGATGGCTTCACCGATTGCATTGGTTGGCACAGCGCAGGCTGCGTTCCTCATCGGCGACGCGGCGGCCGGTCTCGTGGCCCCCGGCCTCTGGCTCGGTGGAGGCGAGGGTGCTCTGCTGATCGCTGTCGGGCTGCTTTTCGTCACCGCCATCTGCAACACCACAGCGATCCTCCCGCAGGCCAGGGAGCGTGAGCCGGCCCCGGCCTGAGGCTCCCAGACGCCAGGGCTCGACAGAAGGGGCGCGCCGACCCATCGAGGTCATGGAGAGGCGAAGACGTCGTGGTCGCCGATGCGCTGCCACCGAATGCCCTGCGTCCCGTCGATCGTGGCCCACTCCCAGGTCGCCCGACCGTCCGGATAGTCCATGCTCCAAGGAAGTTCCCAGACGCCCTCGGCGCCCTTCACGGGCTTGACCCGCATGCCGTTCGGCCACGGAGACGGTTCGCCAGCCGCCGCGCGTTCGGCCGCAGCGTTGAACCGGGGGATGAGCCTGCGGAACGTCGCCTGGTGCTGCTTCGAGAGCCGCTTGTCGTCGCGGTCGAACGCCGGGGTGGTCTGGAACGTCACTCGTCCGCGAGGGCATCGAGGTGCGCGGCGAAGTCGTCGGCGGAGTCGTGCGTCGTGAGCTCGCCGGCGGCGACGTGGGCATCGACCTCGCGACGAAGACGGAAGCCATCCATCGAGGATCAGCTCGGCTTTCCCAGCTCCACGGCCGCCGGATGGACGTGGACATCGGCCGACACCCAGGTGCGGGTCGTCTGAGGCCGGCCGGCCGACCTCGTCGCCGCCCGCCCCCCCCGCGTCTTCGCCCGGTCTCCTACAGCGCCATCCCGCCCGACGCCTCGATCCGCTGCCCGGTCACCCAGCGCGAGCGGCTCGCGAAGAGGCCCGCGATCGCGGTGCCGATGTCGTCGGCCACCGCGACGCGGCCGAAGGGCGAGATTGCCGCGATGGCCGCGTTGATCTCCGGGGTGTCGCGGACCGCGCCGCCCCGGAAGTCCGTCGCGACCGCGCCCGGGGCGACGGTGTTGACCGTGATGCCGCGGCCGCCGAGCTCGACCGCGAGGTAGCGGGTCAGGACCTCGACGCCGCCCTTGACGACCGCGTAGGCGGAGGAGCCGGCGTGCGAGACACGGGCCAGGCCGCTCGAGACGTTGACGATGCTCGCGCCGTCGTTGATCAGGGGGAGCAGACCCTGGGTCAGGAAGTAGACGCCCTTGAGGTGGACGTCGACCATCGCGTCGAACTGCGCCTCGGTGGTCTCGGCGAACGGCTGCTGGAGGCCCGTGCCGGCGTTGTTGACGAGGAGGTCGATGCCCTCGCGGTCCAGGCCGGCCAGGACGTCCTTCAGGTCGGCGGTCCAGGCGGCGAAGCCCGCGACGACGCTCGTGTCGAGCCGCAGCGCGCGGCCGGTGGCGCCGAGGGCCTCGGTCTCGGCGACGACCTCGCGGGCCTCGGCCTCGTTGGTGCGGTAGGTGACGATCACGTCGACGCCGTCCCGGGCGAGCTCGATGGCGGTGCTGCGGCCGATGCCGCGGTTGCCGCCGGTGATGAGGGCGATGGGTGCAGTGGTCATGGACGACACCGTGCTCCTCCGCGGTCCGCGGCGGTAGAGGAGCGTGGAACCAGGGACTGCCGATCCCTGGCTCCCGCGACGGCGCGGGTGCATCATGGATCCGTGGACCGCGCCGAGCTCGCCGACTTCCTGCGTCGCCGCCGCGCGGTGCTGCAGCCCGAGGACGTCGGCCTGCACCCGGGCCCGCGCCGCCGGACGCCCGGCCTGCGACGCGAGGACGTGGCCGCGCTCGCCGGGATGTCGACCGACTACTACGCGCGGCTGGAGCAGCAGCGCGGGCCGCAGCCGTCCGAGAGCATGCTCGCCGCCATCGCGCGCGGCCTCCGCCTGACGCAGGACGAGCGCGACCACCTCTTCCGGCTCGCCGGGCACACCGCGCCGCCGAGCCACCGCCGCAGCACCCACGTGAGCCCTACGCTGCTGCACGTGCTCGACCGGCTCGACACGCCCGCCCAGGTCGTCGACGACCTGGGCCGCACGCTCGCCCAGAACCCGATGGCCGTCGCGCTCAACGGCGACCACTCGCGGCTGACCGGGCACGCCCGGAGCATCTGCTTCCGGTGGTTCACCGACCCGGCGGAGCGCGCGGGGTACCCGGAGGAGGACCGCGACCACCACGCCCGCGTGTTCGTCGCCGGGCTGCGCGCGGCGGCGGCGCGCACCCCGGAGGACCCGGAGGTCCGCGAGCTCGTCGACGCGCTGCACCGGCAGAGCCCCGAGTTCACCGTGATCTGGGACGAGCACGACGTCTCCGTCCGGATGAACCCCGCGAAGCGCAAGATCCACCCGACGGTCGGCCCGATCACGCTCGACTGCCAGCAACTGGCGTGCGAGGGCGACGGACAGTACCTGCTCGTGTACGCCGCCATCCCCGGCAGCGAGGACCGCGACAAGCTCGATCTGCTGCGCGTGATCGGCGACCAGCGGTTCACGCCGGCCGGAGCCTGAGGGCCGGGCGCGTCGCGTCGTCTCCGGCGGGCATCGGGCTCCGCCGCGGGCGTGTGCCATCTGAGGCTGACCGGCCGGGCGCCGCGCTCACGGGATCCGGGCTCGTCGCGAGCGAGGCTCGACGCCCGTCGCCCGGGTCACCGCAGATACCGGCGGGAGGCCCGCAGCAGGTACGGCCCCAGCGACGTCGAGAACGGCTGCGTCAGGTGCTCGGTGTCCTTGCGGACGAGCGCGCCGCCGACGACCGGGAAGCACCGGCTGGCGCTGCAGAAGAATCGCGTGAGGTCGATGACGTGGACCCGGCGCTGGCCGGACGCCCGGGCCGCCTCGGCCTGGGGATCGGGGCCCAGGTCCTCGCCGCGGGGGTGCGCGCACGCGGCGCCGGGATCGCCGTGCCGCCGCACCGCCCGGTCGACGCAGCCCGCCTGCAGCCGCGAGATCCTGGGCGTGTCGCGGATCACGATCACGCTGCGCACCGACGACGGCAGGGACTTCCAGGCGCGGCGGTAGTCGGCGCGCCTGGCGGCGTCGTCGGGCAGGGCGTGCCCGCCGATGTAGACCGTGTGGATGGTCGGGTGGGCGGCGAGCCAGCGACGGACGGCGCGGAACCACGCGGCGCACCGGCGGTTCTTGGCCGGCGTCTGGTAGTTCGGGTGCGGCGTGAACGGGCAGCCCGAGCGGGTCATCGAGATCGCGCCCCACCGCTTCGCGTCCGCGACGACCTCCAGCGCGCCCCGCCAGTGCCCGGCGTGGCTGTCGCCGACGAGGGCGACCGACGGCCGCTCGATCCGGGCGAGCCAGCCGAACTGGCACGGCTCGGCGACGCCCGGCACGACCGGGAGCTTGCAGAACGCGTTCGGGGTGATCGTCGCGTCGTCGGGGGTCGGGATCGCGACGTGGCGCAGGTCGGGGTTCACGCACCGCCGGCCGGGGGCGCGCGCGGCGGCGCCGTAGCACCGGGGCTGGACGAGGAGCCCCGTGACGCCGCTGCGGTAGCCGGTGTCCGGGGCGTGGTCGACGCACGGCGCGGCGGCCGGGCAGGCGGTCCGGTCCGTCCAGCGCGACGAGACGCGCCAGCGCATCGGACCCGCCGGCAGGCCCGCGGCGGCGGGCGGGAACTGGGCGACGACCGCGTTGCGCTCGGGGCGGGAGATCACCGCGGCGATGCGCGTCGCGGGGCCGGACGTCCCGTCGGGCCGGACCGGCGCGGCGTCGAGCGCCGACCGGTCGCGGGCCGGGACGACGCAGATCCGCACCCGGGTGGCGAACCCCTTCCCGGCGGAGACCTCGACGCACAGCTGCCGCGGGCCGTCGAGCGCCAGGCGCGCGGCGCTCCACGGCGCCTTCGTCCCGATGCTCAGCTGGAGCTGCGTGTCCTGCTGCCCGAAGGTCGCGGACGTGACGTCCAGCGACCCGCGGACGTCGCCCGCCGCGTCGGAGTGCGGGGAGGGGGTGAGATCCACCGGGCTGCCCCACGACGTGGTCGAGACGCCCAGGGAGAGGAGCAGTGCCACCACGAGGAGGAGTGGCGCTGGTCGGTGGGCCGCGGAACGCATCGGGTGAATATGGCGAATGTCGGGAGTGCCGAGGCGCCAATATCCGGGTGCTGTCGCGTGATCCCACCGGTCGCCGGAGTGGTGGCCCGCACGGGGCCGGGGTGTCGTGGGGCGCGCGCAACGCCCTCCAGAGGGGTGCGCCACAGACGCCTGGTCCCTTGACCGGACCGGACGCCCGCGGGTACCGTCGCCCCCCACATGACCCAGCTCAGCGGCGTACACCCACTCGGTCGGACGGCACGATCCGCGGTCCTCGCGGTCGTGGTGGCTGCCCTCTCCGCCCTGGTGTTCGCCCTGCCCCACACCGCCTCGGCGAGCACCCGCTCCTGCAGCACGCCGACCTACCCGGGTGTGGGGTACTTCACGTCGCTGAAGGTCACCAACACGACGTGTGGGACCGGCACCAAGGTGCTCAAGGGGTACTACAAGTGCCGCATCAAGCACGGCAAGACGGGGCGGTGCACCTCCAAGGTCGTCGGCTTTCGCTGCACCGAGAAGCGCAACTCCATCCCCACCGAGTTCCTGGCCCGCGTGACGTGCAAGAAGGGCAAGGTGACGGTCGTCCACACCTACCAGCAGGACACGTAGGCCCGCCCTCGCCGGTGCGGCGCCCCGGCCTGCCGCGGGGCCGGGGCCTCGGGTGCGGGATTCCCCGTTTCGGAGCCGCACACCGGGTAGAGACGGTGGAAGCGCCGCGAAGCGCCGGGGGCCCGACGGCCGCCGGCCCGGCGCTCCCCCCGCCGTCGATGGAAGGCCGTAGTCATGGACCGTTCGAAGCTCAAGGTCGTGCAGTACCTCGCCGAGGCGCACGCCTCCGAGGTCGCGCTGGTGCGCGTGCTCCAGTCGCAGATCGCGATGACCCCGAAGGGCCGGTTCCGGAGCGGACTCGAGTCGCACCTCGCCGAGACTCGGGACCATGCCGACCGCCTGCGCGGGCGGCTGAAGGACCTGCGCTGGGCGCGCAACCCGCTGCTCCTGGCCGTCGGCGTCACCGAGACGGTCGTCGGGCAGACGCTGGCGCTCGGCAAGACGCCGCTGGACCTCCTGCGCGGCACCGGCGGCGAGGAGAAGATCCTCAAGAACGCCAAGGACGCCGCGGCGACCGAGGCCCTCGAGATCGCGACCTACACCGCCATCGAGGAGCTCGCGAACCTCGTGGGCGACGCCGAGACGGCGCGCCTGGCGGCCTCGATCCGCAAGGACGAGGAGCGCATGCTCGAGCGGATCCTGCGCGAGATCCCGCGCCTGACGAAGGCCGTCGTTGACGCGGACATCGGCGGCGACCCGTCGTACGACCCGACCGAGACCGGCGCGGCGGACGCTGTGAAGAGCGCGGCGGGCAAGGCCCGCAGCACGGCGGACACCGCGAAGCGGACGGCGAAGCGGACCGGCACGCGCGCGGCGTCGAAGTCGCGGGCGAACGCCCGCAAGGTCCCCGGCGTCGCCGCGACGGAGGGCGCGGTCCGCGGCGCGGTGGCCGTCGAGGACGACCTGCCGATCGCCGGCTACGACGACCGGACCGCGGACGAGATCGTCGCCCGGCTGCCCGGCCTGACGCAGCTGCAGCTCGCCGTCGTCGCCGGCTACGAGCGGCGCAACGGCGCCCGCACGACGGTCCTGGACCGGATCGACGCGCTCCGCGGCGACGAGCCGTGGTCCGGCTACGACGAGCTGAACGCCCCGGAGATCAAGGCCGCGCTCGCCGCCGGCGACGAGGGCCTGGCGCGGAAGGTCGCCGAGTACGAGCGGCGCCACAAGGACCGCGCCGGCGTGCTCACCGCCACCGAGCGCCGGCTCCAGACGGTCTGACCCGGCGGGGCCCGCGCGGCGTCGGCGACGGACCCGTGCCCCGGTGCGGGGCCCGCGGGCCCCGCCGACGGGAGCCCGTTCAGGCCTTCAGCCGCTTGAACATGAGCTGCTGGATGTTCGTCGTCACGCCCGGCGGCGAGCCGGCGGCGTGGTACGCGAACGTCACCTCGCCGACCGGGTTCCAGCCGTCCGCCCCGAGCTGGGCGATCCGCTCCTCGGCGGCGAGCACGTCGTCGACGGTCTTCTCCTCGCCCAGCCAGAGCTCGACGTACGTGAACTCCCAGGCGGGCATGGCGGCAACCGTACCGGCGCGTGGCGTCCCGGCGCTCGACCGGCGCGCGGAACCCCTCTAGGGTTCCCACGATGCGGCGCGTGGCAGTGGTGGCGACGATCCTCGGCCTGGCGGTGGGGGCCGCCGGCTGTGGCTCCGACGACGACGGGAGCGGCGGGACCCAGGCGTCCGGGACGTCGACGGCAACCTCCGACGCCGTCCCGACGGCGTCCACGGCGACGGCGACCTCGTCCACCGCGACCTCCGACGGCGGCGGCGCGGACGCCGGCGCCTACGCCGAGACCTACGAGCAGCAGTGCACCCGGCTGGTCGACGCCTTGACCGGTTACCAGGAGCGCTTCAGCGACGTCTCGGGGGAGGACCCCGACGACCTCGTCGCCGTCTACAAGTCGCGCACGACGGCCCTGCTGGCCGACCTGCGGGGGACGTTCGTGACGATGTCGAAGGCCCAGGCCCCGCCGGAGTACGAGAAGTTCCAGCGCTCGATCGAGCGGGCGATCCCGGACATCGAGCGCCGGGTGGCGAAGGCGACCGACGTCGTCGCCTCGATCAGGTCCCGGGAGGACACCCCGAACGCGGGCTCCGACGTCAAGAAGGCCCTCGCCGGCGCGTCCTCGGACGGCTTCCCGGCCTCCCTCCTGGTCAAGGCGCCGACGTGCGCCAAGATCGGCGGCACGGGCTGACCCCGCCGGCGGGGGCGGGCCGCGGGGCGTGACGGGCCGCCGCCGTCCCGCGGGGCGTCACGGGCCGCCGCCGTCCCCGGGAGCGGCGGCCTCAGCGCCCCCGCACCGTCCGGCGCACGGTGCTCGTCGCGCCGTCGTCGTCGGTGACGGTCAGGGCGACCCGGACCGTCCGGCGCCCCGTGGCGCGGATCCGCCGGACGAGCCGGGCCCTCCGCGACACGACCTTGCCGCCGACGCTCCAGCGCCACCGGACGATCCGGCCGTCGGCGTCTGTCGACCGCCGCCCGTCGAGCACGTAGCGCGCCGCGCCGCTCGCCCGCCGGATGCGCGCGCGGGCGCGGGGAGCCGCGTTGGTGGGCGCCGCCGCGGCGGTCGCGGTCGGGCAGTCGGCGTAGACGTAGCAGGGCAGTGCGGGCTCGGCCCGCAGCAGCGGGCTGGGCAGGGCGACCCCCGCGATGATGTCCCGCAGCAGCGGCAGCGCGCCGGAGACCGTGGCGATCGGGTCGAGGCCGGGGATCGTCAGCTGCGAGCAGACCGAGCGGTCGATGCGGCCCGGGTCCGCCGGGCCGGGGTGCTCGATCGCGTCGAGCACGAGCGCGAAGGAGACCGGGTCGACGGTGCCGTCGAGCACGTGGTCGGAGATCCGGCCCGGGCAGACGTCCTGGATCGCCGTGCGCCGGTAGCCGCCGCTGCTCGCGGCGCCGTGCAGGACCGTCGAGCTGGGCGCCACGACCTCGTCGCTGGTGCTGTAGATCGACGTGTAGCTGACCGGGGCGAACATCTCGCGGTCGGAGTTCATCGCGGCCAGGAACCGGGACTTGGGGTCCAGCTGCCAGACCGCCGGCGGGCAGCCGCGCAGGCCGCAGGTCGCGAAGATCACGGTCGGGAAGAGCGTGGCCAGGTCCTCCGGCGGGGCGCCGTGGTGGGCGGCGGCGACGCCGACCTGGTCGGCGACCATCGCCCGGGTGTCGGGCCAGAAGCGCAGCGCCCACCGCGGCTGCATGCCGCCCTGGCTGTGCCCGACGACGGAGATCGGCCGGCCGGCGAGCGCGAACGTCTTGCGGATCGCGTACGTGTCGTACTCGCCGGCGACCGCGATGTCGCCGAGGTTGTGGTTCGGCGCCGAGACCGCGCACCACGGGATCCCGCGCGCGCTCAGGGCCGGCATGAGGTTCCACGAGTAGAAGTCCTGCGCGTCCACGAACGTGCCCGGCACCAGCAGCACGGCGGGCTTCGAGTGGTCGGAGAAGTCGCCGCGGCACGTGATCGCGTCCTCGAGCTGCGCCTTGGGGACGGTCAGCGGCGGGCCGGGGCGGTCGCCGGGCGCGAAGGGCCGGTCCGCCGCGCCCGCGGTCGCGGGGAGGACGGCCGCCGCGAGCAGGGCGACGAGCAGCGGCAGGAACGGGATCCGCACCGTCCGGGCGGGCCGGGGGAGGGGACCGCGGGCTCGGGACGGACGGCGGGAGGGACGGGGACGCACGCGCAATCCCTACGCGCTCCGGCGGGCCCCGTCAAGGGGCGGGGCTCAGACGTACGTCGCGAAGAAGAAGAACCAGATCGCCGCCGCGACGAGCGCGACGGAGACCGAGACGACCATCACGACGTCCAGCGCGGAGGTCGTCCTGCCCGTCGTGCGACCGTCGCGCATCGACTGGTTCCACGGCATCCGCACCGTCACGTCGTCGGACCCGCCCATCGCCTTGGCGTAGAGGCCGTTGAGGACCGCGAGGACCTTCACCATCACGAAGCCCGTGATCGCGATCGCCACGAGGATGAACGCGGCCTGACCCATGGTGAGGTTCTGCGAGTCGGCCTTCGACGCGGTCAGGCGGATCCACAGGTAGGGGTTGCCGGCCCACATGAACAGCCCGCCCACGAGCATGAGCGCGAGGATGGCGGCGCCGGCGAGCTTCCTCGGGGGGGTCATGTGGCGCGATGGTACCCCCGGTAGGCGCGCGTACGCCACTCGGCGGTGCGAGGGCCGGGGACGGTGGGGCGGTCGAGCGTCCAACCTGGCCATACTCCAAGGAATGACGCGGACGTTGCGCCTCACCTTCGCGATCGTCGCTGCGGTGACGCTGGCGGGAGCCCTGCTGTACACGAGCTTCGCCGGGTCCGCCGAGGCCCGCCAGCCGAGCCAGATGACGAACGCCGAGGCCGGCCGGGACTACCGGCTGACCGGCATCGTCGTCACCGGCACGGTCAAGCGCAAGGGCGACGCGCTCCTCTTCCGGGTCCGCGACCGCAAGGGCGGTGCCTCGGTGCCGGTCGACTACACCGGCCAGGTGCCCGACGCCTTCCGCGAGGGCCGCGAGGTCATCGTCACGGTGCAGAAGGAGGGCGAGACCTTCACGGGCAAGCCCGACTCGCTCATCACGAAGTGCCCGTCGAAGTTCGACGACGGCAAGTCGAAGCCGGGCGAGCAGCAGATGGAGTGGCGCGACGGGTCCGACAAGGTCGTCGAGGGCAAGTAGCCCGTCATGGACCTCCTGGGTCGCGGACTCCTCGTCCTCGCGCTCATCGTCGCCGTCTACGGCGCCGTCGCGAGCCTGATCGGCGCACGGCGCCTGAAGGTCGCCGCGGACGGCGGCCCAGACGCCACCGCGTTCGGCGCCCTCGGAGGCCACGGCTCCGCCTGGGTCCGCTCCGGCCGGCGGGCGATCTACCTCGTCGCGGTGATGACGACGGTCACGTTCGTCCTCGTCGAGATCATCTTCATCCGGACGGACCTCCGGTTCGACGTCGTCGCGAGCCACTCGTCGACGACGACGCCCCTGGGCTACCGGATGGCCGCCCCGTGGAGCTCGCAGGAGGGCTCCCTGCTGCTCTGGGTCTGGCTGCTGTCGCTGTGGAGCTCGCTCGTCGTCCGGCTCGCCGGCCGGCGGATGGCCGACGTCGTGCCGTGGGCCCAGGCGGTCCTGCTCGGCCTGGCGGCGTTCTTCCTCTTCCTCAGCGTCTTCTACAGCTCGCCGTTCCGGCTGAGCGACACGGTGCCGCTGGAGGGCGAGGGCCTGAGCCCGCTCCTGCAGTACCCGAGCATGATGATCCACCCGCCGATGCTCTACAGCGGCTACACGCTGTTCGCGGTGCCGTTCGCGTTCGCGGTCGGCGCGCTGGCGGCGGGGCACGTCGGGTCCGACTGGATCCGCCACACGCGGCGCTACGCGCTCGGCGCGTGGCTGCTGCTGGGCATCGGCATCGTCCTCGGCTCCCGCTGGTCCTACGCCGAGCTCGGCTGGGGCGGCTACTGGGGCTGGGACGCCGTCGAGAACGCGTCCCTGATGCCGTGGATCATCGGCACCGCCTTCATCCACTCGGTGATGATCCAGGAGAAGCGGGGGATGCTCCGCACCTGGAACGTCTCGCTGATCCTGGCGACCGGGATCCTCTGCATCCTCGGCACGTTCATCGTCCGCTCGGGGATCATCTCCTCGATCCACGCGTTCGGCAGCTCGACGGTCGGCTGGCAGTTCCTGACCCTGCTGGCGGTCATGACCGGCGGCTCGATCGCCCTGGTCACCTGGCGCCGCGGCATGCTGCGGTCCGAGCACCGGATCGACTCGCTGCTGTCGCGCGAGGCGATCTTCCTCGCCGGCAACGTCGTGCTGGTCCTGCTGGTCCTCGTGATCCTCTGGGGCACGTTCTTCCCGCTCCTGACCGACGTCCTGACGGGCGAGCAGCGCCCGTGGGCGTCGTCGACGTGGGGTTGGTGGGTCGGGCCGCTCGCGCTCGCCCTCGTCGGCCTCATGGGCCTCGGGCCGCTGGCCGCCTGGCGCAAGACGACCCGCGCCCAGGCGTGGCGCCAGATGCGCGGCCCGCTCGCCGTCGGCGTCCTCGTCCTCGTCGCCGGCACGCTGCTCGGCGGCGGCGGCCGGGTCGACGTGGCGCTCGCGCTGCTGTTCGGCGGCTTCGTGATCGGCGCCGTCCTGCAGGAGCTCCAGCGCGGCGTGCGCGCCCGGCGCATCTCCACCGGCGAGGCCTTCCCGATCGCCCTCCCGCGGCTGATCGGCCGCAACCGGCGGCGCTACGGCGGCTACCTCGTCCACGCCGGGTTCGCGGTCCTCGTCCTCGCCGTGGCGGCCTCCTCGGCCTTCAAGGACACGCACCGCGTGCACGCGAAGGTCGGGCAGGAGATGAAGGTCGGCGGTTACACGCTGCGCTACGAGGGCGCCATCGGCGACTACCGCCTGAAGGACCAGCGGATCCAGAAGCTCATCATCGGCGCGAAGGTCGGCGTCTTCCGCGGCGGCAAGCGGGTCGAGACGATCCGGCCGACCCGCGAGTTCTTTCCGTCGCAGAACCCCGCCGACGGCCCCGTCGGTCGCTTCTTCAACGGCGAGGCCGCGACCGAGGTCGCCCTCGATGCCGGCCTGACCCGCGACCTCTGGGTCGCGATGCAGCCCGACGGCGACGCGCTCGTCGACGTCTACTCCGCGCTGGACAAGAAGCTGAAGGGCACGACGGCCCCGTTCGCCCGCGGCGCGGAGCTCGCCCTCGGGTTCGTGCGGCTCTACGCCCAGCGCCCGGCCCCGGTGACCTTCCAGGTGATCGTCTCGCCGCTGGTCTCGTGGATCTGGCTCGGCACGCTCGTGATGGCGTTCGGCGCGCTGCTGGCGATGTGGCCCGCCCCGGACCTGCAGGCCCGGCGCGTCCGCGCCAAGCAGAAGGCCCGGATCGCCCGGGACCTCGGCCTGGCCCGGGAGCAGGCGTCGTGAGCGTCGCCGGCCCGCTGCTGGTCCTCGTCGCGTTCGCGGCGACGCTGTTCCTGCTCTCGCAGCCCTTCTGGCCCGGGCAGGCCGAGCGGGCGGAGGAGGTCGACGCGCTTCGCCGCGCCGACCTCGAGGCCGCGAAGGTCGCGAAGTACCGCGAGATCCGCGACGCCGCCCTGGACCACGACACCGGGAAGCTCTCCGACGCCGACTGGAAGCCGATCGACACCCGCCTGCGGTCCGAGGCCGTGGTCATCCTGGACGAGCTCGACGGCCTCGCGCACGTGCGCGGGACCCGGTCCGCGGCCGGCGAGGAGCTGCCCGGCGGCGCGGCCATCGCCACCGGCTCCGACCCGGCGAGCGCCCGCGACGCGGCGCGCGCCGGCGACCTGCTCGAGACCACGGACCGGGTGGACGCGGCGGATCCGCCGCCGGCCCGGTAGGATCGCTCCCGATGGAAGCTGTGCTCTCGGTCCTCCAGATCGTCGTCTCCGTGGTGGTGATCGCCCTGATCCTCATGCACTCGGGCAAGGACGCAGGACTCTCCGGCGCGTTCGGCGTCGGCTCCGGCAGCGGCCCGCTGGGCGGCGGCTCCAACACGGAGCGCAACCTCAACCGCTGGACGATCTTCTTCGCGCTGGTGTTCGTCGTGAACACCATCGTCCTGATCCGCATCGCGTAGCGGCCGCGGGCCGCGGGCCGCGCGCCCGCCCGCAGCAGGTCCCGACGCCCGGCCCCGGCCGGGCTTCGTCGTTCTCGGGGGTGTTCCGGCCGACCGTTGCCGGGTCAGTCGGTGACGGTGATGCCGCCGAGCGTCCGCAGCCCGGGCGTCAGGACGGCGTGGCCGAAGCGCGCCCCGTCGAGCTCGGGGGTGCCGACGAGGGTGCGGCCGGCGGTCAGCGCCTCGACGCCCGCGAGGACGTCGAGCGGCGAGACGAGCAGCGGCACGGATCCGGCGGCGCCGACGATCCGGCCGTCCGCGATGCGGGACGTGCCCTCCGGGGCGAGGCCGTAGGCCAGTCCGAGCTCGGCGTTGATCGGCCGCAGGTCGGAGATGCCGGTGACCAGGAGGCCGACCTCGACGCCCTCCACGAGCGCCTCGAGGTCCGCCGCGTCTCCGGCGCCCAGGACGAGGTTCGTCGGGCGCGGTCCGCGCGATCCACCGCCCGGGGCCGTCGCGTGGCCGGTCGACGTCCGCGAGCGGCCGTCGTGCACGAGCGACGCGAGCGTCCCGGCGCGGACGATCTCCAGCCGGCGCTTGAGCACGCCGGAGGCGTCGAACGCGCGGGTCAGCGTGCCGGCGGCGGACGGGTCGTCGGCGAGGTCGACGCCGGGAGCGCCGACGGGGGTCCCGAGCCGGGCGTCGACGCGGGTGCGACCGTCGGCGGCCGCGAGTCCGTCGAACACGAGCGGCCCCGCGACGTCGAGGATCGCGGCGACGGCCTCGGGGGCGAGCACGATCGTCTGCTCGCCCGGCGTCGGGTCGCGCCACTCGCCGGTGGGGACCCAGGCGAGCGCGCGCCGGGCGACGGCTGCGCCGTCGATCCCGGACGCGGCCCGGGCGCTCTCCGCGGCCGCGGCGGCGCGGACCCCGCCGGCGCCGACGCGGACCCGCAGGTGCGCGTCGGTGGTGCGGCCGGTCAGGACGAGGCCCGTGGAAGCGGCCAGCGCGTGGCTCAGCGCGCCGTGGGTCCACGTGGCCGCCACGTGGGTCGCCCCGGCGGCGGCCTGGGCCGCGAGGACGGCCCGCAGGCCGAGTGCGGGGTCCGCCGTCGCGGTCTCCTCGTCGCCGTCGCCGTCGTCGGCATCGACCGGGCCGGCGGGCTCCGGGGGCGGGGTGGCGTCGCCGGGGCCGTCCGCGGCGGCCGCGACGGCGTCGGCGGTGCGGATCGCGCGCCGGGCGGCGGACGCCAGGGCGGCGCCCTCGAGGGCGCTCGTCGTCGCGGTGCCGAGGTGCCCGTCGCGCCAGGCCGTGAACGTGACCTCCGTGCGGTCGACGGTCCCCGTGCGGAGCTGACCCCCGCGGGGCAGCGTGACGTGCGCGGAGCGGTCGTGGAGCACCGTCACCCACCCGTCGCCGTCGAGGGCGTCGAGGGCGCGGGCGGCGAGTTCGGCGGGCGGAGTCGGGCTCATGCGGGTGTCCTCGTCGGGGCGGACGGCGTCGGCGCGCCGGCCCGGGGCCCGAACGCTAGTCGACCGCGCGGCCGGGCCCCGGTGCGGCGGGCCGCGCCGTGGCCTACCCGCCCCGTACGCTGGGGCGATGCGTCCGGGCCGCGGC
>NZ_JBFAPC010000044.1:0-36749 GCF_040675535.1 Patulibacter sp. NPDC049589
GGCCTCGTCGGCGTCGCGGCCCAGCAGCACGTCGGCCCAGCGCGCCAGCGGCTGCGCGGCGGGGACGACGATCGTGCCGGCGGGGAGCCGCACCTCGGCGGCCGGGGCCGGGCCCAGCGGGTCGATCCGCAGCCGGGTCGGGTGCCGCAGCTCGCGGACCCGCACCCCCTGGCGCTGCAGCCGCTCGGCGAGCGCGACCGCGTCGGCGGCGTGGTGCTCGGTCCGCAGCACCCACCCGAAGGTCTCGTCGCCGGTGGTCCCGTGGCCGTCGCGGCCGTCGCGGACGGCGGAGGCGAAGCCCGCCGCCCAGTCGCGGACGGCCCGGCCGGGGTCGCGGGCGACGGCGCCGAGCGCGGCGAGCATCGCGGTCTCGTGCCGGCGGGCCTTCACGGCCAGGGGCAGGTCGGAGCCCTGCTCCAGCGTCATCCCGCCGGCGCCGAACAGCAGGCTCGTGGCGGAGTCCGCGTAGCCGGGGAAGAGCAGGTCGTAGCTGCGGTGCGTGGCGGTCGTGCCGATCCGGTGCAGGGCGCGGTCGATCGCCCCGGAGACGGTCGTGTCGGCGAGCCGCCGCGTCGCGGTCGGCAGGCCGGCGACGACCGGGTCGGCGTAGGGCGGGACGAAGTAGGACGTGCCGGTCTGCTCGTGCGCGTCGAGCGCGACGGCCGGAGGGAACCGGCTGAGCAGGCGCAGGCGGGCCGTCGTCTCCGGCTGGCTGGAGGCGAACCAGTCGCGGTTGAGGTCGATGTCCGCGGCGTTGGTGCGGGTGCCGGCGGCGCGGCCGTCCGGGTTCTGGTCCGGGACGACGACGGCGACCGTGCCCCGGAGGGTCCGGCGGGTCGCGCAGGAGTCGTCGCTGCCGAGCCGCCGCAGCAGCGCGAGGGCGGCCGTCGTGCCGGACGGCTCGTTGGCGTGGACGCCGGCCCCGATCCAGACGACCGCGGGGCCGGCGGCGGCGCGGTCGACGGACGCGTCGGAGAGCCGGCCGCGGCGCACGGCCCGCAGGGCCGCCGACAGCGCCGATCGCCGGGCGGGGGTGAGGCTGGTGGGGTCGCCGACGAGCGCGAAGCGCAGCGGCCGCCCCTGGACGGAGCGCCCGGCGACGCCGGTGACGATCCGCGTGGAGGCCTGGTCGAGCGCCAGGAGGTAGCCGTCGGCCTCGGCCGGGGTCAGCGGCGCGGCGTCCAGGGCGTGGCCGAGGACCTGCTCGCCGGACGGCAGTGGCCGCGCCCCGCCCACGGTGGGGCAGACGGCGGCGGACGTCCCGTCCGCCGCCGTGCCCGAAGGGACGGCCAGGACGGCCCCGACGGGCACCACGGCGACCGCGGCCGCGAGCAGCGGCAGCAGGCGCAGCGGCCGGCGCGTCACGAGGGTGGCCCGTCGCCCCGGCCGAGGGTGCCCGCCGGCCCGCCGGCCTGCCGGCTCAGGCGAGCCGGTTCTCGGGCTGGAGGAGGCCCTCCTGCGCGGCGGGGGCGTCGTCGTCCGCCGGGGCCGCCGCGGAGGCGTCGGCACCGACGAGCTCGGCGAGCTCGCCGTTCTCGTACATCTCCATCACGATGTCGCAGCCGCCGACGAGCTCGCCGCCGACGAACAGCTGGGGGATCGTCGGCCACTGCGAGAGGGCCGAGAGCTCCTGGCGGATCCGCGGGTCGGGGAGGATGTCGACGCTCGCGAACGACACGTCGAGCGCCTGCATCACCCCCACGGTGCGCGCCGAGAAGCCGCACGCCGGCTGCTCGGGCGTGCCCTTCATGAAGAGGATGACGTCGTTGTCCTTGATCGCCTCGGAGATGGCGTCGCGGAGCTGGTTCTCGCTCATGTCGCTGTCCTTCAGGACGGGGTCTTGGTGGTGAGGGCCATCGCGTGGATCGAGCCGCCGAGCTCTCCGGCGAACACGTCCATGACCATCCGGTGCTGGGCGACGCGGGTCTTGCCCGCGAACGCCGGTGAGGTCACGACGGCCTGGAAGTGCACGCCGTCGGCGCCCTCGACCTCGGCAGAGGCCTCGGGGAGCGCCGCTTCGATGCGCTGCTTGATGTCGTCGGCACTGGGCATCGAACCAAGAGTAGACGGTCCGGAACTCGCCCTTTCGGACCGGGCTCCGGGGTCGCTACACTCGGTGAAGTATCGGGTCCCGGTGGGAGATCATCGGCACCAGTCGCTTCGGAGGACCACGAATGATCACGATCACGGACAAGGGCGCGGAGAAGGTCCGCGAGTTCCTCGACAGCAACCCGCAGGAGGGCGAGGCCGGCCTGCGCGTCGGCGTGCGCGGCGGCGGCTGTTCGGGGTTCCAGTACGTCCTCGCCTTCGACGAGAAGCGCGACGGCGACATGACCTTCAACTCGGGCGGCATCACCGTCCTCTGCGACCGGCAGTCGTTCCCGTACGTCACGGGCTCGACGATCGACTACCTCGACGCCATGACCGGCGCGGGCTTCAAGGTCGAGAACCCCAACGTCACCGCGGCCTGTGGCTGCGGCTCGTCCTTCCGCGTGGAGGACCAGGAAGAGGTCTCGGCGGTCTGACCGCCCCGGGGCGCCGCTCGGCGCCCCGACCACGAGCGCCCGGCCCGCTCGCGACGACCACGTCGCGGGCCGGCGCCCCGGCGGGCCGCCCGCCGCTAGCGTCCGCCCGGTGTCCTCGACCCGCACGGGTCGTCGTCGGGCCGCTGTCGCGGTCCTCGCGGCGCTCCTCCTGCTCGCCGTCGGCGTCCTCGCCGGCCGGCTCACGGCCCCGGACGACGACGCCCCGGCCCCCGTCCCGCAGGCGCCCCGCGCCGCCGCGCCGGACGCGATCGCGCCCCCGACCCTCGCGGTCGGCCTCGTCACCACCGACGCCGGGGCGCTGACGCCGCCGGCGACCCTCGTCCCCGCGTTCCAGTCCGCGCAGGCCGTCACCGACGCGATCGCGCCGCGGTTCGTCCGCATCGACGTCCGCTGGGACCTCCTGCAGCCGGACGCCGCCACGCCGCTGGACCCCGCGCGGGTGATCGGGGACGGCTGCGGCCGCGAGGGCGCCCAGCCGTGCTCCGGCCCCGTCAGCCTGGCGCGGACGCTCGGCGCGCTGCGGGCGGCCCAGGTCGCCCACCCGGGCCGGTACCGCCCGCTGATCAGCTTCTGGGGCATGCCGGGTTGGGCGGGGGCGCCCGGCGACGGCTGCGACGCCGCGAAGGCGCGCCCCGGGGCGCGCCCCCTGGCGCCCGGGAAGGAGCCCGCCTACGCCGCGGCGATCGCCCGGGTGTGGGACGCCGTCCGGGCCGCCGGGATCGACGGGGCGGACTGGACCCCGTGGAACGAGCCCAACGCGCCGTACTTCCTCGACCCGCAGCGCGCGTCGTGCAGCGCGTCGGCCGCCCCGCGCTCGCCCGCGCAGTTCTCGCGGCTCGTCGTGACGATGGACGCCGAGCTGCACCGCCTGCGCGCGACGGCCCCGGCCGGGTCGCAGGCGCGCGACGACCGCCTCATCGTCGGCGAGCTCGCCGCCTGGGGCGCCCCGAGCCGGCGCGCCGTCCCGACGGACGAGTTCCTCCGCGCGCTGCCCGACGACGTGCTCTGCCGCGCCGACGTCCTGTCCGTCCACGGCTACCTCGAGGCGAAGCCGCGCAGCGGCAAGGGCGAGCCGATCGCCGCCGGGCTGCGCGAGCTCGACCGCCGCCCGTGCCTCGACGGCAAGCCGGCGTGGATCACCGAGACCGCGGTCGGGTCCCCGCGCGCCGGCGGTCGCCGCGACGTCTCGAAGGACACCCTGCGCGCCGAGTGCCGGCTGATGGACCGCCAGCTCGACCGCTGGTACCACGACCCCCGCGTCACGGCCGCGTTCCAGTACTCCGTGCGCGAGGACCCGGCGTTCCCGACCGGGCTGCTCGACGAGGGCCTCACGCGGACGTTCCCGGTCGCCGCGGTCTGGGCCGCCTGGGGCGGGAGCCGCGACCCGGCCGCCGCGCCGCCGGCGCTGCCCGTGGACTGTCGCGACCCGGCCGACGGGGCCGGCGACGCGGCCCCGCCGGGCTGACCCGCGACCCGTCCGCGACCCCGCCGATCGGCGCGGTGCACGACGGGCGCCCGGCCCGATCGCCCGCGGGCGAGCGTCCTCGCGCCAGATCGCGCGGGCCGCGCCGAGGGAGCCGACGAGCCGGATCGCCCGTCGTGGGCGGGCGCCGCGCGGACGGCGTCCGGTGTCGATCCGGAGAACCCCACCGGTCGGGGGTTCCCGCGTCCCGCTTCGCGTGTACTGTGCCGGTAATGCGCGTTGCGCTGGTTTCGCCGTACTCGTGGACGTATCCCGGAGGCGTGGCCCGGCACATCGAGGCACTCGGTCGCGAACTTCGCGCGCAAGGGCACGACGCCCAGGTGCTCGCGCCGTTCGATCCCCCCGATCGCCTCGCGACCCGGCTCCACAGAGGTGCCCCGCCCCAGGATCGGACACCACCGGAGTGGCTCGTGCCACTCGGACGCACCGTGGGCATCCCCGCCAACGGTGGCGTCTCCAACCTGGCCATCAGCCCGGCGGCCCTGCGACGTCTGCGCGAGGCCCTGGACACGGGCGGCTACGACGTCATCCACCTGCACGAGCCGCACGCGCCGCTCCTGGGCTGGAACACGCTCATGTCGTGCACGGCCGCGCCGATGGTCGGCACGTTCCACTGCTACTCGACCAACGACCTCACCAACGGCATCGGCGTCGCCGCCGGCGCGCGCCGGCGGCTGAACCGCCTGGTCGAGCGGATCGCGGTGTCCGACGCCGCTGCGTGGACGGGCCAGCGCTACTACGGCGGCCGCTACCGCGTGATCCCCAACGGCGTCGACCTGATCGACCCCGAGCACGTCACCACCCCGCGCCCCGACCGCCCCGCCGGGACGATGAAGATCGCCTTCGTCGGCCAGGCCGTCGAGCGCAAGGGCCTGCCGATCCTCCTGCGCGCCTTCGACGCGCTGCGCGAGCAGCTCCCGGTCGAGCTCGTCGTCATCGGTCCCGACGACGCCGAGGTCCGCCGCATGGCGCTCGACGAGCGGATGGACGGCGTCCGGGTCCTCGGCCGCGTCGACGACGACACGAAGCACCGGGAGCTCGCCGACTGCGACGTGCTCTGCGCGCCGTCGCTCGGCGGCGAGAGCTTCGGGATGGTCCTGACCGAGGCCTTCGCCCAGGGCGTCCCGGTCGTCGCGTCGGACATCGTCGGCTACCGCGACGTCGTCGACCACGGGCGCGACGGCATCCTGGTGCCCCCGGGCGACGCGCTCGCGCTCGCCCACGCGCTCCGCGACCTCGCCCTGCGCCCCGCGCGCCGCCGGACGATGAGCGAGGTCGCGGCCCGCTCCGCGCACAAGTACGCCTGGCCCCGCATCGCGACCCGCGTCATGGCGGTCTACGAGGACGCCCAGACCGCGCCCGAGCCCGCCACGCGCATCGAGCGCGTCCAGATGCGCCGCGGCCTGAAGCCCGCGGACGGCCGCCCCGCGGTCGCCGCCCGCCGGATGCCGCGCCCGGACGCCCCGACGGAGCCGCCGACGCGCGACGAGCGCTCCAAGGCCCGCCGCCGGCTCGCCCGCCGTGGGCTCATGGCCGCCGCCGCCGTCGCGACCGTCGGCATGGGCGCCGTCGCCCTGCAGCGCATCGGCCTGCAGAGCATCGGCGACAGCCTCCTGCGCTCCTCGCCCCTCTGGGTCCTGCTCGCGCTCGCCGTCATGGCGCTCTCGATGGGCTTCCGCGCGATCTCCTGGCACGCGATCCTCCGAGCCGCGATCCCCGAGGCCCGCATGACTCGGATGGAGACCTTCCGGGCCACCGCGATCGGCGTGATGATGTCCGCGACCCTGCCGGCCCGCCTCGGCGAGCCGTCGCGTGCGCTGATCATGGCCCGCCGCATCGGGCGACCACGAGAACGCCTGCCCGTCGTGGTCGGCACGCTGGTCTCCCAGACGCTGATCAACGTGTTCGCGCTGATCCTGCTCGGCGCGGTGATGATCAGCTCGATCCGCATCTTCGAGGGCCACGACGGGGCGCTCGTGACGCTGGCCATCGCACCGGCCGCGATCCTGCTCGTGCTGCTCTTCGGGCCCGTGCTGCTGCGTGTCCGCTGGGGCACCAGCGACCGCTCCGGCCGCCTGCACCGGATCCAGGTCAAGCTCCGCGACCTCGCGCACTCGCTGCGCGCCGGCCTGCGGGTCTTCCGCAGCCCGCGCCTCGGCTCGATCGCCGTCGGCACCCAGCTGTTCGCCTGGGTCCTGCAGTGGATCTCCTGCTTCCTGCTGCTCAACGCGTTCGGCATCGACGAGGGCCTCGGCGCCGCCGCGGCCGTCCTCTTCGCCGTCAACGTCACTGCCGTGCTGCCCCTGACGCCGTCGAACCTCGGCGTCTTCCAGGCCGCCTGCGTCACCGTGCTCGGCGCGGGCTACGGGGTCAGCTACGCCGACGCCCTGGGCTACGGCATCGTCCTCCAGGCCGTCGAGGTCGCCACGGCGCTGACCCTCGGGATGCCGGCGATGCTCGGCGAGGGCGTCACCTGGCGCGACATCAAGACCCGGGCGCTGCACGCCTCGCCCGTCGACCTGCCGCCGCTCCCCAAGGGCGTCCACGGCAACGTCGAGACCGAGTCCTCCTAGGAACTCATGCGGCCAGCGCGCGGCCCGATCGCTGGGCCGCGCCGTCGGACCGGCCGATGGACGGTCCGATGACGCGCCGCCTCCGCCTCCTCGCCGCGCACGCCGGCGTCCTGCTCCGGGTCGTCCTGCTCGCCGCGACGAGCGGCCTCCTCGCCGGCCTGCTCCTGCCCGCCGCGGCCGGCGCCGCGACGAGCATCGCGGTGTCGGGCGACCACCTGGTCGACGGCGCCGGCCGGACCGTTCAGCTGCGCGGCGTCGACCGCTCCGGCACCGAGTACGCGTGCTCGAGGGCGCTGCCCGGCGGGACCCGCGGGTTCGCGATCTTCGACGGCCCGACGGGCATGAGCCACATCGACGACGTCCAGCAGGACACGACGCTCGACGCGATGCGGTCGTGGGGGATCGACGCGGTGCGCGTCCCGCTGAGCGACGCCTGCTGGTTCGGGGCGTCCGGGCTGAACCCCGCGTACACCGGCACCGCGTACCAACAGGCGATCGTCCGCTACGTCGACCAGCTCGACGCGCGCGGGATCGTCGCGATCCTCTCGCTCCACACCGCGAGCACGGGCGCGTTCTCCAACCAGGACCTGCGGCTCCTGCCCCTGCCCGACGCGGACCAGGGGCCGCGCTTCTGGCAGAGCGTCGTCCAGGCGCTCGTCCGCTCCCCGGAGCCGCGGCGCAACGTCCTCTACGACGTCTTCAACGAGCCGCACCTCACCGCCGCCGAGCTCCCCGGCGCCACGGACGCGCAGCGCTGGGCCTGCTGGAGGAGCGGCGGTTGCCTCGTGCACCCGGTCGATCCCCCGGTGACGCCGTCGCCCGCCGACCCCGCGCCCACCGATCCGCCGGCGACGGACCCGGCGCCCGTGCCCGACCCGTACCGCGCGGCGGGCATGCAGTCGCTCGTGAACGAGATCCGCGCTCGCGAGTCCCAGACGGGCTCGCCGACCCGTCCGATCCTGCTCGGGGGCCTGGACTACGCCAACGACCTCTCCACGTGGCTGGCGAACGTCCCCACCGACCCGGCGCCGCAGCGCGCGCTGGTCGCGTCGTTCCACGCGTACGCCGGGGCCGCCTGCGCCGACGTCGTCTGCTGGGGCGCGGGCGCCGGGACGATCCACGCCGCCGGCTACCCGGTCGTCACCGGCGAGATCGGCCAGTACGACTGCGGCGCCGACCACGTCCAGCGCTACACCGACTGGGCGGACGCCCGCGGGATCTCCTACCTCGCGTGGACGTGGAACGCCGAGGTCCGCCTCGACGGCACGCCGACCGGCTGGGACTGCGCGGCGAGCCCGGCGCTCCTGGAGCGCTACGACGGCACGCCCACCGACGCCTACGGCCTGGCCTACTGCCGCCACCTGCTCGCCCGTCAGGCGCAGGAGACCGGGATCCCGGCGTCGACGACCACCGGGCCTTGCCCGCTGCCCGGCGCGCCCGGGCCGGCCGGCCCGGACCCGGTCGTACCGGTGGACCCGGGCCCCGGCGCGTCGTCCGGCGCGGGGACCCCCGACGTCCCCGCAGCGACGCCCGGAGCCACCACGCCCGCCCCGGTGACGACGCTCACGACCCCGCGGAAGCCCGTGGCCGCCGCGCCCCGCACGGCGCGGATCACGGCGCGCTCCCTCCGGCTGCGGTCGGGCCGCGTCGGGCTGACGCTCTCGTGCCCGAAGGGGTCGACCCCGTGCCGCGGCGGCGTCCGCGTGCGCACGGCGGCCCGCGCCGCCGTCGGGCGCCACCGCGGGACGCTCGTCGTCCTCACGGGGGCCTACGACCTGCGACCCGGCCGGGCCGGCTCGGTGCGGCTGCGGACCACGGCCGACGGGCGGGCGCTCCTGCGCCGTCGGCCGCGCCTGGCGGTCGCGGCGACCGCGACCTCCACCGGCGCCGGCCCGCGGACCGTGCGGCTGACCCTCACCCGCTGACCGCGCCGCCGCGCCGCGCCCGTTCCGTGCGCCCGGTCACGCGACGTGCGGCCGGACGCCGTCCACCGTCGCGACGGGCGCCCGCGACCCCGCCGGACGTCCGGAACGTGCGCCGCACCGGGGTTCGCCCGGCCGGGCCTCGATTACGCTTGACGTCCATGAGCAGCGACGTCCGCACCGTGACCCTGCCGTACGAGACACGACGCATCGACCTGGCCGACGGCACGCACCGGACGGTCCTCGAGATCGGCGAGGGCGAGCCGTTCCTGCTCATCCACGGGCTCAGCGGCACCCACGGCCACTGGGGCGTCCCGTTCCTCGAGCGCCTCGTCGCCGCCGGCCGCCGGATCATCACGGTCAACCACGTCGGCGTGGCGGGGTCGAGCCGCTCACGCGAGCAGTTCTCGATCGTCGACCTCGCCGACGCCCAGGCCGCCGCGCTCGACGCCCTCGGGATCGACAGCCCCGTCGACGTCTTCGGCATCTCCATGGGCGGCATGACGGCGCAGGAGCTCGCGCTCCGCCACCCCGCACGCGTCCGCTCGCTCGTCCTCGGCTGCACGACCGCCGGCGGCGCCGCCGCCACCTGGATGGCGCAGTCGGACATGGAGGGCCTCGTCACCGCCCTGCAGAGCGGCGACGCCGGCGCCGCGCTCCGCGCCAGCTGGGGCATCAACGTCTCCCGCTCGTTCGCCGACAGCCGCGACGACCGCTACGAGGAGTTCGTCGAGGCGACGACCGCCCACCGCGTCACGCTGCGGATCCTCTCCGAGCAGATGCAGGCGATCGTCGGCCACGACACCGCCGACCGCCTCGGCCAGATCACCGTGCCGACCACCGTGGTCCACGGCACCGAGGACCTGCTGCTGCCGTACCCCAACGGCCTGAAGGTCGTCGAGGCGATCCCCGACGCGACGCTCGAGACGTTCGACGGCGCCGGCCACCTCTTCTTCTGGGAGGACCCGGAGCGGGCCGCCCGGATCGCGCTGGAGACCTCGGCGCGGGCCGACTGACCGGCGGGCCTCGCCCCGCCGCGCCGGCGGCCGGGGGCCACGCCTCCCACGGGGCGCAGGACCTCCCGCCCGCCGGACGCGAGACCGTCGCCCGTCAGCCCGCCGCGTGCGCCGCGGCGGCCGCGACCTGCTCGTCCGTCGGCCGCACGCCGGTGTAGAGCACGAACTGCTCGACGGCCTGTAGCGCCACGACCTCGGCCCCGGTGATCACCGGCACGCCGGCCGCCCGGCCGCGGCGGACCAGCGGGGTCTCCGGCGGCAGCGCGACGACGTCGAAGACCGTCGCCGCCGTGTCGACGGCGGCGGCGGGGAAGGGCAGGTCGCCGGACTCGGGCCCGCCCGCCATCCCGATCGGGGTGGCGTTGACCAGGACCGCGCCGGGAGCGACGTCGGCGGGCTCGGGGACCCAGGCGAACCCCGCGCCCTCCGCCAGCGCGCGGCCGGCCGCCTCGTTGCGCGCCACCACGGTGCCGTCCCGGAAGCCGCCCTCGCGCAGCGCGAACGCCACCGCCTTGGCCATCCCGCCGCTGCCGCGCAGCAGCACCGGCTTGTCGGTCGGCACCGCGTGCTCGCGCAGCAGCGTCGCCACCGCGATGAAGTCCGTGTTGAACGCGCGCAGGCGCCCGTCGTCGTTGACGATCGTGTTGACCGACGCGATGACCTCGGCGGACGGGTCCAGCTCGTCCACCAGGGCGATCACGTCCTCCTTGAACGGCATCGAGACCGCGCAGCCGCGGATGCCCAGCGCGCGGACCCCGCCGATGGCCGCGGGCAGGTCGTCCGTGGTGAACGCCTTGTAGAGGTAGTCGAGCCCGAGCTGCTCGTAGAGGTGGTTGTGGAACCGCGTCCCGAACGTCCCCGGCCGCCCCGAGAGCGACATGCAGAGGCGGGTGTCCTTGCTGAGCGGCGGGCGCATCGTCCGAGGGTCGCACGGACGCGCCGGGACGTGCACGCGACGGGGCCCGGGACCGGCGCGGCGGGGAGCGGCTCCGCGGGACGGCGCGACCGGGAGGCGCGGAGGGTCGGCGGCTCAGGCCCCGCCGCCGAACGCCGCGGCCTCGCGCCGGGCGAGCGCCGCGAGGGGCTCCTGCAGGGCGAGCAGGCCGGCGGTGTCGCCAAGCGCGAGCCGGGCGGTGACGAGGGAGCTGACCGCCCCGACGAGGGCCTCGCAGGCGAAGCGGTCGTCGGCGGTGCTCGCCCCGAGCACGTCCCCGATCTGCGTCGCGAACCGGCGCTGCAACGCGATCCGGCTCTCCAGCGCGTCCGGGCCGGCAGCGTACGTCTCGATCAGGAGGACCCGGGCGAACTCCGGGGCGGCGGCCAGGCCCCGCAGGTAGAACGCCAGCATCCGGTCGATCGGGTCGTGCCCGTCGTCGCCCGACGCGTCCCCGGCGGCCCGCACGGTGTGCTCCAGGACGGTCTCGGCCGCCCACGCGTACGTCGCGGCGAAGCACTCCTCCTTCGACGCGAACTGCTCGTAGAAGGTCTGCCGCGAGACCCCGGCGCGCTTGAGGATCGCCGTGACCGACGTGCCGACGTAGCCGTCGTCGGCCATCGCGGCGGCCATCCCGCGGATGATCCGCTTGCGCTGGGAGCGGACGACCTCCTCCCGGCTGAGCCCGTGGCGTCCCCGGGGGAGGCGGTCGGCGGGACGCTCGTCGTGCGGCGCGGCGGGCGCGGAGGACGCGACGTCGTCGGGCACGCGGCCACGCTAGCACCGGTAGCCGCCACGTCCTGTGATCCGGTTGTGGGGCGGGGCTGTCCCCGGTGGGCGGGGACCCGGCGGTCCTCGAGCAGACGCTGCGGGTGAACCTCATCGGCACCCCCGACGCGATCAGCGTCGCCGGGCGACGACGCCGAGTGGGCCGCGGTCCGGGAGGCACCTCGGCGAGCGCGAGGCGATCGAGCTCCTGCTGCTCGCTCGGCACTACGAGCTGCTGGCGACCGTGCTGCCCGTGCTGCGGGTGCAGCCGGACCGGCCGCGGGGGCGGCGCCCGGCCTGAGGCGCCCTCGACCTGCCTCCGGCCGAGGTCGAGGTTCCGGTCGTTACGTCCCGTCGGCCACCGGAACGACCCGACCCGCCGGGGTCGGCGGGTCGGGGGTCCTGCTGGGCGGCTCGGCGCGGGGCCGGCCGGGCGATCAGACGGCGGCGGGCGTCCCGTCGGAGTTGACCGTGTCGGGGGCCTCGTCGATCTCGGCCTCGAGGAAGTCGGCCTCCAGGCGCGTGGGGTCGCGCTCGGTGTCCTTGATGACGTCGTCCGGCGTGCCCTTCGCGATGAAGCGGCCGTTGCGCATGCCGTAGTACGTCGCCTGCGGATGGTGCAGGACCATCGCCAGCGTCGACTGCTCCGGCGTGGGGGACCAGCCGTCGGTCAGGTCCAGGCCGATCTGGGAGATGTCGAGCAGCTCCTTGACCTTGTCGTGCTCGGACTGGTCGGGGATCGCGGCGTAGCCCCAGGACAGGCGGCGACCCTGGGTCACGGGGATCCCGTACCAGTTGCGGACCTTCCAGTGCAGCCACTCCGACAGGCCCTCGGCCGTCTGCACGCCGAGGCCGTGCACGAACAGCTGCTCGGCGTACTCGCCGTCCTTCTCCAGCTTGGCCATCAGCTCGGTGACCTCGTCGCCGACCGTCAGCGCCTGCACGGCGATGACGTCGAGCTCCTCGGGCGCGACGACGGTGCCGTCGGCCTGCTTGACACCCGGGCGGTAGAAGTCCGACGTGGCCATCCGGTCGCCCTTCTGCTGGCGCGGCGTGACGAAGCGGTTGATCTCCGTCTTGCGGTCCTCCGGATCGAGGATCACGACGTCGTTGCCGTCGGCGTAGCAGGGGAAGAACCCGATCAGCGCGCGCGGGTGCAGGTAGGTCTGCTCCTTCCACATGCGCTCGAGCTTGTGGCGGAAGCCCTCCTCGGACTCGGGATCGTCCGGGTCGCCTTCGATGAGCTTCTTCCAGGCCTCGCCCTTGATGCCCTTGCCGCCCCAGTGCAGCTTGAAGAGCACGTGCGTGTCGAGGTGGTGGTAGAGCTCGTCCATGTCGACGGGCACCTCCTGCACGCCCCAGAACGGGGGCTCCGGCACCGGGGCGTCCCGCGCCACGGGGGAGTCCGCGACCTCGGTCGTCGGGGGCAGGACCTCCTCGTTCTTCGCCTGGTCGCGCAGCTTGATCGCGCCCGCCTTGATCTCCTCGATCATCTGCGGGTGCTCCTCCTTGTCGACCATGCGGTCCATGACGCCGAGGCCCTCGAACGCGTCCTTGCAGTAGAAGACGCCGCCCGCGTAGGTCGTGTCGTCGTCGAACCCGTTGGGGTGCAGCGCGCGGTAGGAGAAGTTGCGGTTGATGGCCGCCCCGCCCAGCAGGACCGGGAACTCCAGGTTCTCGCGGTGCAGCTCCTGGATCGCCAGCGGCATCTGCTTCGACGTCGAGACGAGCAGCGCCGACAGGCCGATGGCCGTCGCCTTGTGCTCCTTGGCGGCCTCGAGGATCGTGCCGACCGGGACCTGCTTGCCGAGGTCGACGACCGTGTAGCCGTTGTTGCTCAGGATGGTGTTGACGAGCGACTTGCCGATGTCGTGGACGTCGCCGAAGACGGTCGCCAGGACGACGGTGCCCTTCGTGTAGTCGGCGGTGCGCTCGAGGTAGTTCTCGAGCTGCGCGACGGCCTTCTTCATGACCTCGGCGGACTGCAGCACGAACGGCAGGATGAGCTCGCCGGCGCCGAACTTGTCGCCGACCTCCTTCATCGCCGGCAGCAGCACGTCGTTGAGCGTCGGCACGGCGCCGAGCTTCTCGACGGCGCGGTCGATGTCGGCCTCGACGCCCTGCTTCTTGCGCTTGAGGATGCGGAAGTGCAGCGCGTCCTCGGGCTCCATCTCGGCCGTCGGGTCGGCCTTCTCCTCGGCCTCGGCGCCGGGGCCCTTGGCCTCGAAGTGGTTGATGAAGAGCTCGAGCGCGTCCTCGCGCTTGTTCCACACGAGGTCCTCGGCCAGCTCGCGCTCGACCGGGTCGATCTCACCCATCGGCACGATGTGCGCCGGGTTGACCATGGCGAGGTCCAGGCCGGCCTCGACGCAGTGGTAGAGGAAGACGGAGTTCAGGACCGAGCGCGCGGCGAGTCCGACGCCGAAGGAGACGTTCGACACGCCGAGCGACGTCTTGACGCCGGGCAGGCGGTTGCTGATCTCCTTGATCGCGCCGATCGTCTGCACGGCGGAGTCGCGCCACTCCTCGTCGCCCGTGGTCAGGGTGAAGGTGAGGAGGTCGTAGATCAGCGCCTCGGGCTCGAGGCCGTGCTCGTCGACGGCGATCTTGTAGATCCGGTCGGCGATCTCGAGCTTGCGCTCGACCGTCTTGCCCATGCCGATCTCGTCGATCGTCAGGGCGATGACGGCGGCGCCGTGCTCGAGCGCGAGCGGCACGACCGTGTCCATCTTGTCGCGGCCGGCCTCGAGGTTGACCGAGTTGACGATCGCGCGGCCCGGGATCTGCTCCAGGGCGATCTTGATGACGTCCGGCTCGGTCGAGTCGATCTGGATCGGCGCGGGCTGCGTCAGCGAGATCTTCTTGACGACCTGCCGCATCTGCTCGGCCTCGTCGGCGCGCTCGGTCAGCGCGACGCAGACGTCGAGCACGTGGGCGCCGCCCTCGACCTGGCCCTCGGCGATCGTGACGAGCGAGTCGTAGTCGTCGGCCAGGAGCAGCTCCTTGGCCTTGCGCGAGCCCTGCGAGTTGACGCGCTCGCCGACGATCGTCGGGCGCGGGTGCTGGACGAGGTCGGCGGCGCCGATCATCGACGAGACCTGGATCGCGCGCTTGTCCTTCGAGTTCGCGCCGACGTTGTGGGCCGTGGCACCGGCGGGCAGCTTCGCGACGCGCTCGGCGATCGCGGAGATGTGCTCCGGCGTCGTGCCGCAGCAGCCGCCGACGATCGAGACGCCGTAGTCCTCGACGAAGGTGCCCAGCGCGTCGGCCAGCGGCTGCGGCTTCTCGGGGAAGACCGTCTCGCCGTTGATGCCCTGCTGGGGGATGCCGGCGTTCGGGATGCAGTGGACCGGCACCGAGGCGTACTCGCCGAGGTAGCGGATCGCGTCGCGCATGTCCTCCGGGCCGGTCGAGCAGTTCAGCCCGATGACGTCGGCCTTCAGGGCCTCGAGCGTCGTGACGACGGAGGCGATGTCGGTGCCCAGGAGCATCTTGCCGCCGTTGGGCAGCAGCGAGACCGAGATCTGCAGCGGGACCTTGCGGCCGGTGGCCTTGAAGGCCTCGCGGGCGCCGAAGATCGCGGCCTTGACCTCGAGGATGTCCTGCGCGGTCTCGATGATCAGGAGGTCGGCGCCGCCCTGGATCAGGCCGCGGGACTGCTCCTCGAAGACCGTCACGAGGTCGCGGAACATGATGTTGCCGAGCGTCGGGTCGTCCGAGCTGGGCAGGAAGCCCGTCGGGCCGATCGAGCCCGCGACGAAGCGGTCGGGGCCGGCGGCCTTGCGGGCGATCTCGGCCGCGCGGACGTTGATCTCGAGCGTGTGCTCGGCGAGGCCCCACTCGTCGAGCTTCAGGCGCGAGGCCTGGAACGAGTCCGTCTCCAGCACCGTGGCGCCGGCGTCGAGCATCGTGGTGTGGAGCTCCTCGATGACGTCCGGCCGGTTGAGGACCAGGACCTCGTGGGCGCGCCCGGGGAGCTGGTAGTCGTCCTCGAGCGAGAGGTTCTTGTCTTCCAGCAGGGCGCCCATCGACCCGTCGAACACCACGACGTGATCGCGGACGGCTGCCAGGTAGTCGCGCTCGGCCATGCCTTGATCGTAGCAACGCCCGAGCCAACCTTGACACGAGCGCGTCAAGGTTGGCCCGATCGGCGGGGCGACCGTACGCGGCGGGGCGGTGCGCCGGTTGCCGCCCGGCCTCCGGACGGCCGTCCGTCGAGTCGCCGCCCGAACGCTGCAGCCGCGGGTGCGCGCGGCCGATGCAGGGCCGATGCCCCCGGTCCTGACGCGCCTGCTCGCGCCCCGCGGACTCCACCCCGTCCTGGCGCTGGCCGGCGGCTTCGTCGCGGTCCTGCTCGCCCAGCGCCTGTGGATCGTCGACCCGGGCGTCGAGTACGGCGGCGGGCCGATCGGCTGGCTCGCCCGCGTCGCCCACAGCGTGAACCTGCTCTTCCACGAGGCCGGCCACGCGATCCTGATGCCCACCGGCTGGGAGGCGCTGATCCTGCTCGGCGGCACGCTCCTGCAGCTGCTCGTCCCGATGCTGCTCGTCGGGCTCGCGGTGCGGGAGCGCCGGCCCGGGGCGCTCGTCGTCGTGCTGATGCTGCTCTCGGCGTCCGCGTACTCCGCGGCGACCTACGTCGCGGACGCCCGCGACCGCGCGCTCCCGCTCATCACCGGCGACAGCGACAGCCACGACTGGGGGCAGCTCGTCTACGAGATCTGGCGCGCGCCGGGCGTCGAGGACCCGATCGCCCTGGTGATCCGCGCCCTCGGGATCGCGGCCTTCGTCGCGGCGCTCGCGGTCTGCGTGCTGGCGGGCCGGCGCTGGGGCGTCGACCGGCGGGCCGAGGCGGTGCCACGGCGTCTCGGCCCCTACGGCCGCTGACCCCGCTGCGATGATCGGGCGATGGCCCCCGAGATCTGGACCGTCGGCTACGAGAAGCTGCTCCCCGACGCCCTGGTGGCGGAGCTGGAGGCCGCCGGGATCGAGCGCCTGATCGACGTCCGCTTCCGCGCCCAGTCGCGGCGCGCGGGGATGTCGAAGACGAAGCTCGGGCTGCTGCTCGGCGAGCACCGGATCGCGTACGAGCACCGCCGCGACCTCGGCACCCCCGCGGACATTCGCGTCGACTACAAGCAGGGCCGGATCGCGGCCGGCCACGCGCGCATGGAGCAGCACGTCGAGGAGGAGCAGGCGCCGGCCGACGCGCTCGACGCGCTGGCCGCCGAGCTCGCCGATCCACGGACCCCGCGGACCGTCCTGATGTGCCTGGAGGCCGACCCGTCGGTGTGCCATCGCCGGGTCCTCGTGGAGCGCCTGGCCGAGCGCGTCCCGGGGCTCGTCGTCCACGACCTCTAGCCGCGAAGACCCTCGGCGACGGCCGACGATCCTGCCGATCGACGGGCCGCGTCGCGCGCCGCCGCCGGCCCGCCGCGTACGCCGTCGGTCTTCGCCGTGAATCACCCGGGGTGACGCCTTGACACCACCCCGGCGGGGTCTAGAGTCGCGCCCTTGCAAGGACCACCGGCGCAGGTGCTCGTCGTCGACGACGACCCCATCAACCGCCGGCTCCTCGCCAGCCACCTCCAGCGCGAGGGCCACGACGTGGCGACGGCGAACGACGGCCTCGAGGGCTGGGCGCTGCTCCGGGAGCGCGCGTTCGACGTCGTCCTCCTCGACGTCCTGATGCCCGAGCTCGACGGCTACGAGGTGCTCGCCCGGATCCGCGGCGACGCCGGGCTGCGGCACCTCCCGGTGATCATGATCTCGAGCGTCGAGGAGACCGACAGCATCGTCCGCTGCATCGAGCTCGGCGCCGACGACTACCTGCCCAAGCCGTTCAGCCCCGTGCTGCTCCGCGCCCGCATGACGGCCGGGCTGTCGCGCAAGCGCCTGCACGACCTCGAGCGCGAGTACCTCGAGCAGGTCGGGCACGTCGTCGCCGCCGCCGGCGCCGTCGAGGCCGGCACCTTCGTCCCCGAGGCGCTCGACGGGGTCGCGGTGCGCGAGGACGCCCTCGGCGGCCTGGCGCGCGTCTTCCAGCACATGGCCGGCGAGGTCGCCGCCCGTGAGACCGCGCTCAAGCGCGAGGTGCGGCAGTTGCAGATCGAGATCGACGAGACGAAGGCCGCGCGCCAGGTGGCCCAGATCACGGGCACCGACTACTTCCGCGACCTCCAGCGCCGCGCGGCGGAGCTCCGCGCCCGATGAGCCGCGTCGTCGCCTTCCACTCCTTCCGGGGCGGGACGGGCAAGTCCAACGCCACCGCGAACGTCGCCGTCGCCGCCGCCCGCCGGGGCCTGCGCGTCGGGGTGGTCGATACCGACATCCAGTCGCCGGGCATCCACGTCCTGCTCGGCGTCGACCAGGCGTCGATCACCCGCTCGCTCAACGACTACCTGTGGGGCCGCTGCGCGATCGCCGACGCCGCGATCGACGTCACCGAGCAGCTGGACCCGACGCTGCCCGGCCGGGTGTTCCTCGTCCCCTCCAGCATCGACGCGGGCGACATCGCGCGCGTCATGCAGGACGGCTACGACGTCTCGCTGCTGCACGAGGGCATCGGCGCGCTGGTCGCGTCGCTGTCCCTGGACCTGCTGCTGCTGGACACCCACCCGGGCCTCAACGAGGAGACGCTGCTCTCGATCGCGGTGTCGGACACCGTCGCGGTGCTGCTGCGCCCCGACCAGCAGGACTACGAGGGCACGAGCGTGACGGTCTCCGTCGCCCGCAAGCTCCAGGTCCCCAGCATGTTCCTCGTCGTCAACAAGACGCCCGCGGTCTTCGACCACGCCGACGTCAAGCGCCGCGTCGAGTCCGCGTACGACTGCGAGGTCGCCGCCGTGCTGCCGCACTCCGACGACCTGATGGCGTTCTCCAGCCGCGGGGTGTTCGTGCTGGACCAGCCCGAGCACCCCGTCGCCGCGATGTACGACGCGCTCGCCGCGCGCGTGGTCGGCTGACGCGCCCGTGCCGGGCGACGCCTTCGACGAGCTCTTCGACCGCGACCGGCTGCTCGGCGGACTGCCCGCCAAGCGCGCCGGCACGGTCCTCTTCCTGATCGAGAGCCGGACGGCCCGCCTCGTCGCGCGCTCCCGGCAGGCGATGCAGCGCCTCGTCGGTCGCGAGGCCGCACAGCGCCGCGAGCTCGCCTACGTGGAGGCGTTCGCGCTCGGCCGCGAACCACCCCGGCGCCCGACGGTGCAGGACCTCGAGCGCCACGCGGAGGAGTGGGCGCCGCTGGTGGCCCGCAACCCGCGGGTCCAGGCGGCGCTCGCCCGGCGGATGGGGGAGCGCTACCGCCTGGCGCGGCGCGAGGTCCCCGGGATCCGCGCGGCGCTCGGCCTCGACGACCCGCAGGTGGCCGCCGCCCACCTGGCGCTCTACGACCAGCCGCTCGACAGCGTCTACGCCACGCGGACGACGCCCCGCGAGCGCCTGCGCTGGGCGAGCGCCCGCACCGCGACCCGCGTCGAGGGCCTCTCGCCGTTCTGGACCGCCTACGCGCTGACGCTGACCGAGACGGTCGGCTCGACGATCGTGGCGCTGCCGATCGCCGTGGCCGCGGTCGGGCCGCTCCCGGCGGTCGGCATCCTCGTCGTCCTCGGGCTCGTCAACGTCCTCACCGTCGCGCTGATGGCCGACGCGCTGACCCGCACGCGGACGATGCGCTTCGGCGACGCCTACGTGGGGCGGGTCGTCACCGACCTGCTCGGCCGGACGGGGGCGGTGGTCCTGACGGTCGGCCTCGTGGCGATCTGCCTGCTGGGGATGGAGGCCGACTACATCGGCGTCTCCAGCACGCTGACGAGCGCGTTCGGCGTGCACGAGCTCGTCTGGGTCGTGCTGATGTTCGCCGTGGAGCTCTGGTACCTGCGGCGGGGGTCGATCGACGCGACGGTGACCTCCGCGCTGGTGGTCGGCGCGATCAACATCCTGCTGATCCTCGTCCTCAGCGGCCTGGCGTTCGCGCACCTGGACCCCGGCAACCTGTCGCACGTCGAGCTGCCGTTCGTCGACGGGGGTGGGTCGGACGTCACCTCGCTGGGGCTCGTCTTCGGCGTGACCTTCACCGCGTACTTCGGGCACCTGTCGGTCAGCAACTGCGCCCGCGTCGTGCTCGCCCGCGACGCCAGCGGCGGGTCGCTGCTGCGCGGCGTCGTCGCGGCCCAGCTGACCGCGATCGTCCTCTACGTCGTCTTCGTCCTCGCCGTCACCGGCGCGGTGTCGCCGGGCGCGCTGGCGGACGAGGCCGGCACCGCGCTGGCGCCGCTCTCGGACGAGGCCGGCACGGCGGTCCTCGCGCTCGGCGGGATCCTCGTCGTCCTCGGCATGGGGATGGCGTCGATCCACTCCGGGCTGGCGCTCTTCTACCTCGTGCAGGAGCGCCTCCCCGCCCGCGGGCCGCGCGTCCTGATCCTGCCCCGCCGCGGCGCGCGGATCCTGCTGGAGTCCCGTGGCCGCGGCGACCGCACCCGGGCGGTCCTCACCTACGTCGGCCTCGACCGCGGGTCCGCGCGCTTCCGGATCGACGTCCCCCCGGGTCGCGGCACGCCCGGGCGCGGGGTCGAGGGCACCGCGTCCGGCCGCTGGGAGCCGTTCGCCCGCGCGCCGCTGGAGGACCTGGGGGCGGCCGGCGCCGAGCTGGCGCTGACCGTGCTCTCCGCCACCGAGCACGAGGCGCGGATCGAGCTGACGAGCGGGATGCGCCTGGCCTACGAGGGCGAGTGGGACACCGCCGGGGTCGGCCTGACCGGCGTGCTGGAGTCCTCCGAGGACGAGGCGACGACGCTCGCGTGGATCATGCGCCGCCCCGACGCCGGGATCGACGAGGTCGCCGCCCACGCCGAGATCGACGCGGCGGCCGCCGAGGCCCGGCTCGACGGGCTCGTCGGGCGCGGGCTGCTGGCCGAGCGGCCGCGCGGGAACGAGCGGCGCTTCGCGGCGCGCGCCGGGTGGCGCCGCGGCGGCCGGCTCTCGCCGGCGGTCTGGGACGCGCTGAAGGACGGCGAGGAGGAGCCCGCGCCCGCGTCCCCGCGGCTGGCCGACGGCCGGGCTGGTGCCGCCGGGGCCTGGCTGCGCCGGGTGCTCAGCAGCGACCGGGGCCGGGTCGCGGCGGGCGTCGCCCCGGTCGTGGTGGTCTTCGCCGGCGCGGTCTGGCAGTCGCTCGCGGGCGAGGTCTCGCTCGCCGGCGTCCTGAGCGTCCTCGGGGTGATCGTCGTCGCGCTGCTGGCCGGCGTCTTCCCCGTCCTGCTGAACGCCGCGGCCCGCAACGGCGGCGAGCTCCTGGGCTGGGGCTACCGCGTGCCCGCCCAGCGCTGGGTGCTCGTCCTCGTCTACGTCTTCTCCGTCGGCGCGGTGGCGCTGCACGGCGCGGTCCTGTGGGACGACCTGCCCCGGCGCGTGGCGGCGTTCGCGGTCGTGGTCCTGGCGCTCGTGATGACCGCGAGCATGCGCCGGCGGGGCGCGTTCGCGCGGCGGGCGACGATCGAGCTGCGCCACGACGAGGACCGCGGCATCGCCTCGTTCCGCGTCCTCGACGCCGGCCGGCCCGCGAGCGCGGGTGTCGTCCTGGACTACGCCGACGGCCGTCGCGTCGACGCGCGCGGCACCGAGGGCGAGATCGCGGACTTCGCGGGCCTGCGCCGCGCGACCTTCACGCCCGCCTGGAACCCGGACCGCCGCCCGGCGCAGCTGCGCGTCTGGGCCCACCGCGTCACCGACGAGGACGAATCGGAGCCGCTGGCGGCGCGGCTGCAGCGGGGGGACGGGGCGGCGCCCGGGGCCGGCCGCGTGGCGGTCGACGAGGACGGCGTCGCGACGGTGCCGGTCGACGGCGACGGGGACGTCGTCACGGTGGTGCTGGCGGGCTGAGGCCCGGCCGACGATCGGCGCGGACCAGGACCGCCGCGGAGAAGCGCTCGCCCCGTCCGGGGCCCCGCGTCGTCAGCCCCCGACGGCCGCCTCGACCTCGTCGAGCGTCTGCTCCAAGTCGGCGAGCAGGGCCTCGTAGCGGTCCCACTCGCCGGACCCGAGGGCCGCCAGGCTCTCGAGCTGCTGCGCGACGTCGGCCAGGCCCTGCGCCCCGACCGCGCGGCCGGCGCCGCGGACGCGGTGGGCCCGCCCGCGCACGTCGGACGCCGCGCGGCCGTCGACGAAGCCGCGCAGCGCCTCCAGGTCGTCGCGGGTGGTGGCGAGGAACTCCGCGAGCACGTCGGCGGCCAGCTCCGCGTCGCCGCCGGTCAGCTCCTCCAGGACGCTCGGGTCGACCGGGCCGACGGGCGCATCACCGGCGGCCCCGGACCTCCGGGTCCCGTCGCGGCCGTCGTCGGGCGCCGCGGTCCAGTCCAGGTCCGGCAGCCACTGCCGCAGCTTGCCGGCGAGGAACGGGATCGTCGTCGGCTTCGCGGCGAAGTCGTCCATCCCGGCGTCCCGGGCGCGCTCGGGCTCGCCCTGCATGACGCTGGCGGTCAGGGCGATGATCGGCGTGTGGTCGTCCGCGGCCTCCTCGGCGCGGATCGTGCGCGCGAGCTCGAAGCCGTCGACGTGCGGCATGTTCAGGTCCGTGAGGACGAGCGCGTAGCGGCCGCTGCGGAAGCGCTCGAGGCCCTCGCGGCCGTCCTGCGCGGTCTCGGTGCGGAACCCGATCGTCTCCAGCTGGTGGACGAGCACCGTGCGGTTGACCGGGTGGTCCTCGACGAGGAGCAGCAGGCTGCCCTCCTCGAGCGCCGCCTCGGGGGTCGGCAGCGGCCGGCTCGTCGGCGCGCCGGCGACGGGTCCGGCCTCCGTCGCCTCGACCTCGGCCGGGTCGCCGAGCGGCAGGGGCACGATCAGGCGCATCGTCGTGCCGCGGCCGGGCGTGCTCTGCATCGTCACGTCGCCGCCCATCAGGACCGCGAGGCGCTTGGCGATGACGAGGCCGAGGCCCGTGCCGCCGTAGCGCCGGCTCGTCGAGCTCTCGGCCTGTGCGAACTCCGCGAACAGCCGCGCCTGCTGCTCGGCGTCGATCCCGATGCCGGTGTCGCTGACCGTGATCTCGACGGTCTGCGCGTCGGGGCGCTCGTCCAGGACGCGGACGTGGAGCTCGATGCCGCCCACGGCGGTGAACTTCACGGCGTTGGAGAGGAAGTTGCCGAGGATCTGACGCAGCCTGAGCGGGTCGGTGACGTGCGCGGGCGCGAGGCGCTCCTCGAAGTCCCCGGTCAGCAGCAGTCCCTTCGACGACGCGGCGTGCACGAACGTCTCGACGACCGCCCCGACGACCCCGCGGACGTCGATCGTCGCGGGTGCCAGCTCGAGCTTCTCCGCCTCGATCTTCGAGAGGTCGAGGATGTCGCCGACGATCTGCAGCAGCGATCGGGCCGAGCTGTCGGCGGTGGCGATCATCTGGCGCTGCGCGGGGGAGAGGTCGCCCTGGGCGAGGACCTCGAGCATCCCGGTGACGCCGATCATCGGGGTCCGCAGCTCGTGGCTCATCGCGGCGAGGAACGTCGACTTCGCGCGGTTGGCGTGGTCGGCGGCCTCGCGCGCGGCGACGGCCTCCTGCTCGGCCTGCTCGCGGGCGGAGACGTCCGTCTCGATCGCCAGCGCCATCGCGTTGAACGAGCCCGCGACGCGCTCGAGGTCCGAGACGGAGCGGATCTCGGCCCGGTGGGCGTAGTCGCCGCCGGCGATCCGCCGCGTCGCGCCGATCAGCCGGTTCAGCGGCCGCAGGACGAACCGCGAGAGGACCACGAGCGCCGCGATCCCGACGAGCAGGATGGCGGCGAGGATCGCGATCTCGACCACGACGAGCCGCCGGTTGTGGTCGCGGGCCCGGTCGACGTCCGCCAGCGTCCGCGCCGCGACGAGCGCCTGGAACGTGCGGATCGACTGCATGATCCGGCCTTTGGCCCGCAGGTACGCCGGGTCGATCAGCCGCGCGTACTCGCGCTGCACGTCCGACCAGTACGTCCGGTCCACGCCCTGGGCGATCCGGCGGCCGACCCGCAGCAGGACGCTCCGCTCGACCTTCGCGAGCCCGTTGGACGCCGCGAGCGAGGCCTGCAGGGCCTGGAACTCGGCGGGTGCGAAGCGCGCGGCGCGCAGCAGCGACGTCAGGGACTGCGGGCGCCCGTAGCGGACGAACCCGTCGCCGGAGGCGAGCACGCGGTCCCAGAAGGCGCTGTCGTAGTCGCGGGGGCGCGGGGCCTGGCCGGCGCGGATCGCGAGGATCTGGTCGTAGTACTCGCGGTACCGGGTCTCGCCGCTGGCGACGTAGAGCCGGATCATGTTCGTCAGGTCGTTGGAGCTCTGCCGGACCCCGTCGGCGAGCACGAACGAGCGCGTCCGGCGGTTCTCCGCCGAGGTCTGGTCGCTCGCGCCCTGCAGCTGCATCGACGCGACGAGGATCAGCGCGACCACCAGCAGGGCGAGCGTCCCCAGCAGGCCGCTGAGCAACCGGCGGAGCGAGGGCGATCTGCTGCGCCGGCCGCCGCCGGGCGCGTCCTCCGCCGCTGGGCGACCCACGTCCGTGTTCACCGCGTAAGCATCCCAGCCCGGAGGGCCCCGCGGCAGGGTCCGGACCAGGTCCACCCCGGGTGAACTTCGGTGGTCGCCCGGACGGCCACCCGGGGCGGAGCGGGGGCCGGCCGCCGGGGCCGGCGGGCGGCGCGGGGACGCCCCGCCCCGCGGCCCCGTGCTCGTCAGACGGGCGTGGGCGCGGCGGCCTCGCGGCCCTCGGTACCGGCGGGCGACGCCGACGCCACGGGCGGGCTCGTGAACTTCATCGCCTCGTCCTCGACCGTGCCGAAGCGCAGCGCGAAGGCGTCGTAGAGGTAGTTCATCCGCATCTTCCACGGGCCCTTGGTGCCGGACCGCGGGAGCTGGTCGACGGACCGCAGGACGTAGCCGGCGTCGAAGTCCAGGAGCGGCACCTGCTGTACGGTGGGGTCGTCGTTGACCGGCGTGGCCTGCGCGAACCCGTGCTCGTCCATGTGCTTCAGGAGCCGGCCGACGTACTCGCCGGTGAGGTCCGCCTTGAGCGTCCAGGACGCGTTGGTGTAGCCGATCGCGAACGCGAAGTTCGGCACGCCCTCGAGCATCATGCCCTTGTAGGTCATGGCCTCCGGAACGTCGACGTCCGTGCCGTCGACCGCGAGCGTGACCCCGCCGAGCATCAGCAGGTTCAGGCCGGTGGCGGTGACGACGACGTCGGCGTCGAGCTCGGCGCCGCTGCGCAGCCGCAGCCCGGTCTCCGTGAACGTCTCGATGTGGTCCGTGACGATCTCGGCGTCGCCGTGGCGGATCGCCCGGAAGAGGTCGCCGTCCGGGACGAGGCAGAGCCGCTGGTCCCACGGGTCGTAGGTCGGCGTGAAGTGCCGGTCGATGTCGTAGCCGTCGGGCAGGTGCCGCTCGAGGATGCCGCGGAGGAACCGCTTGACGACCTTCGGGTGGCGGTTGCTCAGCTGGAACACGCCGAGCTGCTGCATCACGTTCTTCCAGCGGGTGAGCGGGAACGCGGCGGCGTCAGGCAGGAAGCGCTTGGCCCGCTCGGCGAACGGGTCGACCGACGGGAGCGACGCGATCCAGGTCGGCGATCGCTGCAGCATCGTGACGTGCGCGGCGTCGGTGGCCATCGCGGGCACGAGGGTCACGGCCGTCGCGCCGCTGCCGATCACGACGACGCGCTTGCCGGCGTAGTCGAGGTCCTCGGGCCAGTGCTGCGGGTGGACGATCTCGCCGCCGAAGCGCTCGCGGCCGGGGAACACGGGCGTGAAGCCCTCGTCGTAGCGGTAATAGCCGGTGCAGCCCAGCAGGAACGAGCAGGTCAGCGTCTCGCGCTCGCCGCCGCCGACGTGGTCGACCTGGACGGTCCAGCGGGAGTCGGCGGTGGACCAGTCCGCGGACACCACCCGACGTCCGTAGCGGATCTTCCGGTCGATCCCGTACTCCGCGGCGGTGTCCTGCAGGTAGGCCAGGATCGAGGGGCCGTCGGCGATCGCCTTGGCCTCCTTCCACGGCCGGAAGCCGAACCCCAGCGTGTGCATGTCGGAGTCCGAGCGGACGCCCGGGTAGCGGAACAGGTCCCACGTGCCGCCCAGAGACTCCCGGGACTCCAGGAGCGCGAAGGACCGGTGCGGGTGCTGCTCCTGCAGGTGGTGGGCGGCGCCGATGCCGGAGAGGCCGGCGCCGATGATCAGGACGTCCAGGTGTTCGTGGCTCATGCGGTCGGGCGGTGGGTCGGGGGCGGTGGCCGGGGTCGCCGGTCGGACGTGGTCGTCCGGCCGGTCGGCGGCTCGTTCCTACCGAGGGTATAGACACCGCGTCGATTTCGTCAACAGTGCGTCGACAACGCGGCACCCTGCGCTACCCTGAAGCGGTGGAGCCGACCAGCAGCCCGACCGCCGACGCCGCGTCCGCGACGGCGTCCGGCCCCGCCGCCCCGCGCCCGCCGGCCCCGTCCGCCGGCGCGTCGCAGGGGCGCCGCCGCGCCCCGCGGATGAACGGCGACGACCGCGAGCGCGCGATCCTCGAGGGGGCCGAGCGGCTGCTGGAGGAGCGCCCGCTGCACGAGGTCTCCGTCGATGACCTCGCCCGGGCGGCCGGGATCTCGCGGTCCTCGTTCTACTTCTACTTCGCGTCGAAGGAGGCCGTGCTCCTGAGCCTCCTGGACCGCGTCGCCGCCGAGGCCGGGGCGCGGCGCACCGCGGCGCTGGCGGGCGTGACGGAGGCCTCGCCCGGCGCCTACCGCGCGGCGATCGCGGCGTTCCACGAGACCTTCCGCGCACACCGCGCGGTCACGCTCGCCGCCGCCGACGCCCGCGCGTCGAGCCCCGAGATCCGCGCCCAGTGGTCCCGCGTGATGGACGGTTGGGTGGCCGAGACGGCGGCGGTCATCGAGGCCGAGCGGGCCCGCGGCTCGGCGCCCCCGGGCGTGCCCGCCCACGATCTCGCCGCGGCGCTGAACCTCATGAACGAGCGGGTCCTCTACGCGGCGTTCGCCGGCGAGTCGCCGGCGCCCGCGGGGGACGTCGTCGAGGCGCTGGTGGCGGTCTGGCACGGCGCGATCCACGGCGCGCCGGCGCCGGCGCCGCTGCCCCGGTGAGCGGCTCCCGGCGAGGCCGGGGCCGTCGGGGACCGGGTCCCTCGGGGCCGGGCATCCGTGAGCGGGATGCCGGCCCGGCCGCGTCGCGGACCGGCGCCCCGCGGCGTGGCGGCTCAGCCCGCCGGCGCCCAGGTCACCGTCGTCGCCGGGCAGCTCGCCGCCCGGGACGCGAGCGCCGTCCGCTCGGCGTCGTCGACCTTCAGGGCCCAGCGCAGCTTCACCGCGACCCAGTCCTTCACGTAGGTGCAGCGGTAGGAGGCCAGAGGCGGCTCCCACTCGGCCGGGTCCTGGTCGCCCTTGGCCTGGTTGACGTTGTCGGTGACCGCGATCAGGGTCCGCGGGTCGCCGAGGTCGTTCGCGTACGACTCGCGCTCCGCGGCGGTCCACGCCGATGCACCGGAGTCCCAGGCCTCCGCGAGCGGGACGACGTGGTCGATGTCGAGGTCGGCGATGTCCGTCCAGGTGGCGTCGTCGTACGGCGAGCGCCAGCGGCCCGCAGCCAGCGAGCAGCCGCTGCCGACGGTCGGCGCCGTCGTGGCCTCGGCGATCAGGACCTCGCGGCGCGTGTCGCAGCCGTCGTGGTCGGCGTCGACCCAGAGCTTGAACTTCGTGCGCTCGTAGCCGGTGCGGCTCTCGGCGGCGCCGGGGAGGTCGGCGACCGCCGTGCGCAGCGAGGCGCTGTCGGCGGACGCGGGGGAGGGGAGGACGACCGTCAGGGTCGCGAGGGCCGCCAGGGCGGCGAGGGTGGGGCGGCGGATGCCGGGGGAGCGCATCGGGGCCTTCCTGCTGGGGGATGGGACCCGCCGATCGTCGTGCCGATCCCGCGACGTCGTGTGACCACTCCGTGACGAGCCCGTGCCGCGCGTGACGACCGCGGCGTCGTCCGACCCCGCCGGTCCCGGGGCGCCACCGCGGCGCGCGCGGACGTGGTGACGACGCGCGCGCCGGCCCGTGCGGCGCGACCGGCGCGACCGATCAGCCGCTGTCGGGGACCACCGAGATCCGGCTCCAGCGCCGCGCGCGCAGGTCGGAGCGCCGCATCGTGAAGACGATGCTGCCGCCGTCGAGGAAATTGCCGCCCAGCTCGTAGGGGATGACCGTCAGCAGCGCGACCTCGCCCGGCTCGCGCGGGTCGCCCTGCGCGCCCTCCGGGATCCCGAGGACCTGGGTCGTGCCGACGCCGCCGTACCCCGGTGCCCCCGAGCGCCGGGCCCACGTGCTCGTCGCACGGTCGTAGCGCCGGGAGACGGCCTCCGTGACCTTCAGCGGCGGCTCGGCGTACGTCCCGACGTCGAGGGTCGGCATCAGCCGCGGCCTCAGGGCGATCGGGACCGAGGGGAGCACCCCGTCCTCCGGGAAGGCGTCCCGCGACGGCTTGGCGGTCGGTCGCGGCCGCCGCGCCGGCACCAGCCGGGTGCGGGCGCCGCGGTAGAACACCCGCAGCCGCGCTCCGGGCCGGTTGCCGGACTCGGGCTCGAAGAGGTCCTCGACCGCCGCGAAGAACGTCAGCGTGCCCCGGGCGGGCAGCAGCCGCCGGTCGGCGAAGTCGGGCAGCTCCGAGAGGTCGACGGCCCCCACGAAGCTCAGCGGCCGCCCGCGGCTGACCGGCCACCGCACGCCCTCCGGCAGCACTCCCGGGCCGCCGACCCGGCTGTTGCCGGGCCCGCGCCGCCGGACGGCGAACGCGCCCCAGGCCGCGTCGCGCACCACCCGCCGGGCCGTCGGCCGCGGGACGCCGCTGTCGAGCAGGAGACGCTTCAGCGCCAGACGGGTCTTGCGGTCCTCGGTAACGGGCGGCTGGACGACCGGCGGGGCGGCCGAGGCCGTCGTCCTCGACCCGGGGACCCCGGATCCGTCGGAGCCACCCGCGGTGCCCCAAAGCGCGGGGCCGACGAGGCACACGACCACCACCGCGCAGGCGAGCAGGACGAGCGGCCGGGGCATCCGGGCCACCCTCGCACACGGTCCCGACGGGAGCGTGCCCCGGACGAACGACGAGGGCCCCGCGTCGGCGGGGCCCTCGGGTCCTGCGGCGCCGGCGACGAGCGCCGGCGGGGAGGTGCTACTTGATGAAGAGCATCTCCGAGTAGTGCGGCAGGGGCCACAGGTCGTCGGGGACGATCTTCTCGAGCTGGTCCGCGGTGACGCGCACGGCGTCCATGGCGGGGATGACCTCGTCGCGGAGGAACTTCGCGTGGTCGATGTCGTCCAGCTCGCCCTCCGTCGCGTTGAGCTTCTCCAGCGCGAGGATCTCGGTGTAGAGCGTGTCGACCAGGCCCTTGACCTCGGCGGCCTGGGCGTCCAGGCCGACGGCCTGGAGGCGACCGAGCTGCGCCACACCGGCGGGCAGGATCAGCGTGCGGGCGATCGACGCGGCCGTCTCGGCCTCGATGTTCAGCTTCGCGCTGTACTGCTCGACGAGGACGTCGTAGCGGGCCTCGAGCTCGCGCTCCGAGAGGACCTCGTACTTCTCGAACAGCGCGATCGACTCCGGCGAGACGAGCTCGGGCAGCGCGTCGGGCGTCGTGCGGTGGTTCAGCAGCCCGCGCTTCTCGGCCTCGACCTGCCACTCGTCGGAGTAGCCGTTGCCGCCGAAGACGACGCGCTTGTGGGCCTTGTAGATCTCGGCCGTGATCTCCGTGACCGCGGCCGCCAGCTCCGTGCCGGCCTCCAGCTTCGTCTTCAGGCGGTCGGTGAGCTCGTCGATGGCCTCGGCGGTCATCGTGTTCAGCACCGTGTTCGTCAGGCCGAGCGACTGGGACGAGCCCAGGGCGCGGAACTCGAACTTGTTGCCGGTGAACGCGAACGGCGAGGTGCGGTTGCGGTCGCCGCCGTGGCGCGGCAGCGGCGGCAGCACCGGGGTGCCCATGCCGAGGAACGAGCCCGGGGCGGACGGGTCGCCCTCGCCGGCCTCGATGGCCTCGAAGATCGCCTCGAGCTCGGAGCCCAGGAACATCGAGATGATCGCCGGCGGGGCCTCGTTGGCGCCGAGGCGGTGGTCCTGGCCGACGTTCGCGGCGGTCGCCCGCAGCAGGCCGGCGTGCTTGTCGACGGCCTGGATGACCGCCGAGCAGAAGAACAGGAAGATGAGGTTGCCGTGCGGCGTGTCGCCCGGGTCGAGCAGGTTGCCGCCCAGGTCGGTGCTCATCGACCAGTTGTTGTGCTTGCCCGAGCCGTTGACGCCCGAGAACGGCTTCTCGTGGAGCAGACAGACGAGCCCGTAGCGGGTGGCCGTCTGCGCCATGATCTGCATGACCAGGTGCTGGTGGTCGGCGGCGACGTTCGACGACTCGTACAGCGGCGCGAGCTCGTACTGGCCCGGCGCGACCTCGTTGTGGCGGGTCTTGACCGGCACGCCGAGCTTCTCGAGCGTGCGCTCGGCCTCCATCATGTACGCCAGGACGCGCTCGGGGATCGAGCCGAAGTAGTGGTCGTCGAGCTCGTGGCCCTTCGGCGGCTTCGTGCCGAACAGCGTGCGGCCCGTGATCTGCAGGTCGGGGCGCTCGTAGTAGTACTGCTCGTCGATCAGGAAGTACTCCTGCTCGGCGCCGATCGACGTCTGGACGCGCTGCGGGTCGTGGTCGCCGAGCGTCTCCAGTGCGTGGATCGCGGAGCGCGACAGCACGTCCATCGAACGCAGCAGCGGGATCTTCGTGTCCAGCGCCTCGCCGGTCCACGACGTGAACGCCGTCGGGATGCAGAGCAGCGCGCCGTTGGGGTTCTCGAGGATGAACGCCGGCGACGTCGGGTCCCAGGCGGTGTACCCGCGGGCCTCGAACGTCGAGCGGATGCCGCCGTTGGGGAAGGACGAGGCGTCCGGCTCGGCCTGGATCAGCTCCTTGCCGGAGAAGTCCGCGATCGCGCCGCCGTCACCCGTCGGGTTGAAGAACGAGTCGTGCTTCTCCGCCGTGTGCCCGGTGAGCGGCTGGAACCAGTGGGTGTAGTGGCTCGCGCCCTTCTCCAGCGCCCAGTCCCGCATCGCCGAGGCGACGGCGTCCGCGAGCGTCACGTCGAGGGCCTCGCCGCGCTCGAGGGTGCGCTGCAGGCGCTTGTAGACGTCCTTCGGAAGCCGCTGGCGCTGGACCGCGGGGCTGAAGACGTCGACCCCGAAGACCTGGTTCTGCGGGCGGGTGAGGTCGTCGATGCCGAATGCGACATCGTCGGCGTTCCACCGTGCGGCGGAGACGTTCCTCTGGCGGGGATGGGTCATGAGCTGCGGGTACTCCTCGGGGTCGGTGACCGTCGTCGTACGCGCGGGAAACGGTGATCCGGCGCGCACTGACCAGCGGCGACACTAGGTCCGACTGGGTGGGCCAGACCTTATCCCGATGTCCAAGAGGGCGGTTCGTCCGGTAGACGCGGCGGATGGGGCCCGCCGATGTGGAGCATCTGCACATCGAGGCTTTCGCCAACCGTCCAGCCGTGCAGAAGGGCTCGCCCGCGACGCTGTGCCGAGCCCGATCAAGGAGAACTCACGGATGTCCTGGACCCTACGGTCGCAACGCGCCACAGACGCGCCGAGCGATCCCACCAACACGCGCAGCCCGCTGCTGCGCACACCGGCGAACTGGACGATGCCATCGCGCAAGCGCCTCGGTATCGCCGCGATCATCTCGGTGCTCACCGCCGCGATCGCCATGCCGGCCGCGTCGTTCGCGCTCTACCCGCCGGACAACGGGTACACCGGCGCCGACGCCAGCAAGATCCCCGCCGACCTCCTCGGGGTCGTCAACGAGCTGAACTACCTCTGGCTGATCCTGGGCGCCTGCCTGGTCTTCTTCATGCAGGTCGGGTTCCTCGGCCTCGAGGTCGGCTTCTCGCGCGGCAAGAACGTCGGCGCGGGCATCGCCAAGATCATCGTGAACCTCGCGGTCGCGGCGATCGTCTGGTGGGCGGTCGGCTACAGCTTCGCCTTCGGCTCCGACGCGCACAAGATCATCGGCGGCGGTGACCTCTTCTACCACCTCGACTTCACCGAGCCCGGCAAGCCAGACGCCAGCGGCTTCCCGTTCTTCTTCTTCCAGTTCACCTTCGCGGCCGTCGCGCTGGCGATCGTCTGGGGATCGACCCTCGAGCGCATCAAGTTCGTGGTCTACCCGATCTTCGGCATCGTCTTCATGGTCATCATCTACCCGCTCGTCGCCCACGCGACGTGGTCGGGCGTCGGGATCTTCGGCGGCGACAGCGGCCTGACCATCGGCGACGCCGCCGGTGCCCTCGACTACGCCGGCTCCGGGGTCGTCCACCTCTGTGGCGCCACCGCCGCGTTCGCCGCGGCGATCGTGCTCGGGCCGCGCAAGGGCAAGTACGGCCCCGACGGCAAGCCGCGCGCCATCCCGGGCCACTCGATGCCGATCTTCGGCCTCGGCGTCATCGTCCTGTGGCTCGGCTGGTTCGGCTTCAACGGCACGTCCTCGCTGAACACCGACGGCGGCTTCTTCGCTCACGTCATCGCGGTCACGAACGTCGCCGCCGGCTTCGGCGTCGTCGGCGCCGGCATCTCGATCTACGCGGTCACCCGCAAGTTCGACGTCGGCATGCTCGGCAACGGCGCGATCGCCGGCCTGGTCGCCATCACGGCGCCCGCCGGCTACGTGAACATCTGGGCCGCGCCGATCATCGGCATCGTCGCCGGCGTCATCGTCGTCTTCGGCGTCCTGTTCATCGACAAGATCGGCATCGACGACCCGGTCGGCGCGACCTCCGCGCACGGCATGGCCGGCATCTGGGGCACGCTCTCGGTCGGCCTGTTCCTCTCGCCGGACCTCGCCAAGTACAACGCCCTGGGCGGCAACCCGAACGGTGGCCTGTTCACCGGCGGCGGCATCGACCAGCTGGCGGTCCAGGCCTGCGTCGTGGTGATCACCTTCGTCTTCGTGTTCGTCCTCTCGTTCGCGACCTTCTGGATCATCAAGAAGACGATCGGGATCCGCGTCAGCGAGGAGGACGAGGTCGCCGGCCTCGACATCGCCGAGCACGGCATGTACGGATACCCTGAGCAGTTCATCCCCGAGGCGGAGCTCGTCGGCGCCCAGTACGCCGCCACGCCGTCGATCGGGACGCCCAGCAAGGAGATCCCCGCATGAAGATGGTCGTCGCATACGTCCGCCACGAGGCCTTCGAGCCGATCCGTGGTGAGCTCCTCGACCTCGGCTTCCCGAGCCTGTCGGTGAGCGAGGTCAAGGGCTCCGGCCGCCAGAAGGGCATCACCGAGCGCTACCGCGGCGCGGAGCTGACGAACTACCTCCGCCCGAAGCTCAAGATCGAGTGCGTCGTCGAGGACGGCGACGTGCAGACGATCGTCGACACGATCCTCAAGCACGCCCGCACGGGCGCGGTCGGGGACGGCAAGGTGTTCCTCGTGCCGGTCGACGAGTCGTACCGCATCCGCACGGGCGAGGCCGGCAGCGAGACGCTGCAGGCGCACTCGACGGACGACCTGCCGCCGAAGTAGCCGCGGCACGGGGCGGGCCCCACGGCCCGCCCCACCAGCACGTCGCCTCGGGCGTCGCCGAATCCCGGCGGCGCCCGTCGTCGTTCGGGGACGACGGTTGTGGTCGGGCAGGCGGGCGGGCGCCCGGGGCGGCGGACCGGCGGGTGGGTCCGCAGAGGGCGGGGCGGGGCGGCACGCGGCCGCCCCACGCGCTACTCGCTGGAGACGCGGACCGGCAGGGTGCCGCTGGTGGTGCCGCCGGATGACGCGCGGACCGGGCCGTCCTCGTCCAGCGCGGCGGCGGCGCGCCAGCGGACGGTGTGCCGGCCGGCGACGGTCGGCGTCAGCCGCCAGGTGAAGGTCTTCGTGGCCCCGGCCGGCAGCGAGCCGAGCGCCCAGGTGCCGGCGTAGGCCGTGGTGGCGCCGGCGGGCGGCACGTCGACGATCCACACGGGGCGCCGCGGGTCCGCGACCCGGCCGGCGCCGTTGTCGGCGACCGGGATCGAGCGGTTGAGGCCGCCGAGGACGATGGCGACGTCGGGGAGCGGGCGGGAGTCCTCGTTCTTGACCGTGATCCGCAGCGTCTCGACGTTCGCCAGGCGCTGGCTCTTGGCGAAGCGCGCGGTGGCGGTGATCGCGAACGGCCGGCCGTCGGACGCGTCCTTGACGTCGCCGTCCCCGCCGCCGCACGCGCTCAGGCCCGCGACGCAGGCGACGAGCGCGACGCCCGAGACCGCCGAGCGGATCGGGAGGGTCGGCCTCGTGCGGGTGGTCGGTGAAGAGGCCGTCATCGCGCGGGCAGGCTAACACAGCGGAGCGGCCCGAAACGAAGCCTCAGGACGCTCCGGCGCGCCATTTCGGACCGAGGGTCACAAACAGAACACGAACGAAACCTGGCGGAGGCGTCACCCTGGATCGCCCGCCACCACTGATGTTTCGTGTGGGCGCTGGCACACAGTAGGGCCATGGCGTAGGCTGCAGGCCGTCCACTCGTGCCCCGCGCGACAGGCAGGAACACTTCATGGTCCGCACCGTCTCCGATCGCCTCTTCGACCCCGCCAAGGGGGCATTGGAAGAGGTCGGCGACATGATGATCCTGGCGGGCAAGACGATCGTCTCCGCCGTCCGGCCGCCGTACTCCTACGGCGACGAGTTCGTCCATCAATTCCTCTTCGCACTCCGGCTCTGCTGGTTCCCGCTGCTGGTCTCGACGATCGCCTTCGGCTTCGGCGCGCCGGGCCTGCAGGCCGCGAACTTCCTCGTGCTGTTCGGCGCCCTGGACCGCCTCGGCGGCTTCTTCGTCCTGGCCTCGATCCGCGAGTTCGCGCCGTTCGTGACGGCGGTCGTGCTCGCCGGCGTGGCCGGCACCGCGATCACCGCGGACCTCGGCGCCCGCAAGATCCGCGAGGAGCTCGACGCCCTCCAGGTCCTCGGCGTCGACCCGGTCAAGAGCCTCGTCGTCCCGCGCTTCCTCGCGCTGATGATCGTCACGGGCCTGTTCGACGTCTACGCGCTGATCTTCGGCATCTTCGGCGGCGTCGTCGCGACGCTCGTCAACGGCGCGCCGCTCGGGCCGTTCTGGGCGACGTTCTTCGGCAACGCGTCGACGACGGACCTCTGGGGGTCGTTCCTCAAATGCACGTTGTTCGGCGCCATCATCGCGGTGGTCTGCTCGTACAAGGGCATGACCGCGAAGGGCGGCGCAGAGGGCGTCGGCAGAGCGGTCAACCAGGCGGTCGTGATCGCCTTCCTCGGGATCTTCGCGTTCAACTACGTGTTCACGCAGACGCTCCTGGCCACCAACCCCGAGATGCTGGTGATCAAGTGACCGGCGTGGCCGGACGGCCCGTCACGACGGGGGTCGCGCGATGAGCGCCTGGCTCGAGCAGCCCAAGGAGATCCTCGCCAACGTCGGCGAGGGCGCGAAGTTCTCCGCGAAGATCATGGGGCAGGTCTACTCGCTCCGGGTCCTGCGGTTCCTGGGGGAGGGCCTGCGCCAAGCCGGTGTGCTGATCACCAGCTCGACGGTCGTCATCTGGGGCCTCGTCTTCATCATCGGCCTGCAGTGCGGGCTCGAGGGCGCGTACTTCACCCGGTCGATCGGCTCCCCGGCGTACGCCGGCGTGTTCGCCGCCTGGTGCGACCTGCGCGAGCTCGTCCCGTACGCCTTCGGCTACATGATGGCCGCGAAGGTCGGCACCGGCATCGTCGCCGAGCTCGGCTCGATGCGGATCTCCGAGGAGATCGACGCCCTCGAGGTCATGGGCTTCGACTCCGTCCTCTTCCTCTGCGCGACGCGCCTCCTGGCCTCGTGGCTCGTGCTGCCGTTCATGTACGTCGCCGCGATCGGCGCCGGCTTCTTCGCCAGCTACCTGACCGTCGTCGAGCAGGTGGGCGACGTGTCGTCCGGCGGATACCTCCTGATCTTCTGGATGTTCCAGAACCCGCCGGACCTGCTGTACAGCCTGATCAAGGCGATGTCCATGGCCACCGTGATCGTGCTCGTCGGCTGCTATTACGGGTACAACGCCAGCGGTGGTCCGGTCGGGGTCGGTACCGCGACCGCGAAGTCGATGGTCGTCAATCTCATCATGGTGCACCTGATCGGCATGCTCGGGACGCAGCTGTTCTGGGGCGCCAACCCACGTGCCCCCATCGGAGGCTAGGAAGTCCATGCCGTTCATTCCCCGGCGTCGCAAGGACGCCAACGAGTCCGCCGAGGACCGCGGCCCGCGCGAGGATCGCGGCCCGCGCGAGGACCGCGCCGCCGCCGACGGGCAGGCCGCCGACGGCTCCCCGGACCCCACGGGCCTGTTCGTGGACCCCGACGAGCCGCGCCGCGAGGCCGCCGCGTCGACGGGCCCGTCCGGCCTCCCGTACGAGGAGCCCGCGACGGGGGACACCGAGCTGGACCTCCCGGAGAACGAGCCCGTCTACGCCGGCGATCCCCGCGGGGCGTCGTTCGCGCGCGAGCCGCGTGACGACGAGGAGCCCGTCGCCGCCGACGACCCGTCCGAGCAGCGAGCGCCGCTGACGAGCCTGACGTCCGGCCGTGACGCGGGCCGGGGCAGCGTGAGCGTCGTGCGTGAGCCGTCGTCGTCGAGCCCGGACGACGAGTATCAGTGGCATACGGGGATCCGTCGTCCGACGGGTCGTCCGGATGCCGTCGAGTTCATCGAGACCCACAAGGCGTTCGGGCGCAACAAGATCCTGCGGGGCCTGAACATGGGCCTGCCGGAGGGCATGATCTCGATGATCCTCGGGCCGTCGGGCACGGGGAAGTCGGTCTGCATCAAGCACATGGTCGGGCTGCTGTACCCGGACGACGGCGACGTGCTGGTGCACGGCGAGTCGGTGCCGTCGATGGGCCTCGATCACCTGCTGGCGATGCGTCAGAAGTTCGGGGTGCTGTTCCAGGACGGTGCGCTGTTCGGGTCGATGAACATCCGCGACAACGTGGCGTTCCCGCTCAGGCAGCACACGGACAAGCCGGACAAGGACATCCTGGAGATCGTCGATCGCCGGATGGACGAGGTCGGCCTCGGTGATGCGTGGGACAAGTTCCCCAACGAGCTGTCGGGCGGGATGCGCAAGCGTGCGGGGTTCGCGCGGGCGCTGGTGTTGGATCCGTCGATCGTGTTGTTCGACGAGCCCGATTCGGGTTTGGATCCGGTGCGTACGGCGCTGTTGGGCGAGTTGATCCAGGACATCCATCAGGAGACGATGGAGCAGGCGGATGAGCAGCACTGGCCGCACAAGCCGGCGTTCACGCTGATCACGCACGACATCATGACCGCGCGGCGCGTCAGTCAGTTCATCAACGTGGTGTGGAAGGGCCGGATCGTGGAGTCCGGTCCGGCGGACGAGCTGTTCAACAGTGAGAACGCGTTCGTCAACCAGTTCCTGGCGGGCGCCTCGCGCGGGCCGCTCGGCATGAACTGAGGCGCCCGCTCGCCGGGGCGCGTGGGCCCGACGGGCCCACGCGC